>NZ_CP020991.1:2197224-2497224 GCF_002874775.1 Monoglobus pectinilyticus
TATCTCAACCAATGTTTCAGATAGGATTTAAGGATATAACTCCTTTTAACGGCGGAGAAGAGCTTTTGTGCCGTGAAATTTCAACAGATATAATTTTGGATATACTGTTCGGAAAGAGCAGTGATTTCTATATGGAATTATACAGCGATGGATTGATAGACAGCAGTTTTGGGGCTGAAACCGAGCTGGAAAAGCGCTATGGCTTCACAATGATCGGCGGAGAATCCAAAGACCCTAAAGAGGTCTACAGAAGAGTTAAGGAGCATATTAAGAAAGCGCAGGATACGGGACTAAGTCATGATGAAATAGAAAGGGCTAAAAAGGTTGCAAAGGCTTCGCTTATTAAAGTGTTTAACAGTATTGAGGCTATGGGAAATTCATTTATCCGGCTTCTGCTTAAAGGGGTTAATCCACTTGAGTATGCGGCGGCTATAGACTCCGTTCCCGATGTGGCGGTAAACGAGCGCCTTAAAAACCACTTTGATTTGTCAAACTGTGTTTTGTCAACAATTTTGCCGGACGATAGCCAAAATGAGGGGGAGAAATAATGGTAAACAATATTTCTTTCCCCAATTTGGGGCTTAATTTCAGCATAAACCGTGCGGCTTTCAGTATAGGAAATGTTAATATCTACTGGTATGGGCTTATAATAGCGCTGGGAATGATTATTGCTCTTGCTTACGGCATACGCGAATTTAAAAGGTGCGGATTAAAGCAGGACGACCTTTTAAATATGTTTTTGATTTGCGTGCCGGTTGCTATAATATGTGCAAGACTTTATTATGTTATTTTCAGCTTTGACCAATACCGGGACAATCTGCTGAGTATTTTTGATATTAGGAACGGCGGTATAGCAGTTTATGGAAGTTTAATAGGCGCCGGTATTGTGGTGCTTGTATATTGTCTGAAAAAGAAAATAAATTTGGGAGCGGTTTTGGATATTCTTGCTGTCGGATTTTTGATAGGACAGGCAGTAGGGCGCTGGGGCAATTTTGTAAACGGTGAAGCATTTGGAACGGCTACAACACTGCCTTGGGCGATGACGATTGCGTCCGACGGGGTTACATATGCGGAGTCTGTGCACCCTACTTTTCTTTATGAATCATTGTGGGATTTAGCCGGGGTTATCATACTTCTTGTTTACAGAAAACATAAAGGGTTTAACGGAGAGATATTTTTAGGCTACATTCTTTGGTATGGTATTGGAAGATTTTGGATAGAGGGGCTTAGAACCGATTCGCTATACCTAGGTCCGCTTAGAATTTCTCAGGTTGTTGCTCTTATGTCAGTTTTCTTGGGGCTTGCAGGAATAGCCGCCGGGCGGTTTTTAAAACACAAGAATATCAAAATCAGCGTTGGAAAACCGAAAGGGATTGAAAAGAGCAGTCTTGAAGAACCTAAAGACGATAATGATGACATAGATGAGTAATATTGTTTACGTTAAAAATTATTTTATTTATATTATTTTATGGGAGGATTATATTATGGAACAGGATATTCAAGTATTGAGACAGCGGATGGCTGAGTTGGTTAAAAATGAGAACCTGAAATATGATGATATATATAAAATGAAACTTGAGATGGATGATATAATCGACAAATACTATTTTGAACAGATATAACAAAAGTGGCTGAAAACTTTCAAAGCAGCTGAACATTGCAAATAATATAATACCAGTAAAAATTCTATGTTCGGCGTTTATATTTTGACAGGGATGCTGACTGAAGTATTTGAAGATTATTAATTACGATAACGTCAAAAATACTTGACAGGAACCGTGTAAGTATTTTTAAATGATTTCCTATTGACCTGTTGAGACTAATATGTTAAACTTGTATTAAGATAGTTATTCGTTCTGACCACAAGGGTTTGCCCGCGTGAAAAGGCGAAGGATAAATGGCTGTCATGCGTTTGTATGACAAGTTTACGTGCGTGCATGGGCGCCTTTTTTGAATAAATCAAATAGGTGACAGAATCCTTTCGCTTTGCGGGAGGATTTTTTATTTTGTAAAGAGGGTGATTAAAATGGAAAATGTAAAAAAACTTGAAGATACAAGGATAGCGCTTGTTGGAATTATTGTAGAAAATCTTGATATCACTGATAAAATAAATCGTATAATCCATGATTACAGTGATTATATAGTCGGGAGAATGGGTATACCGTATAAAAACCGCGGTGTGGCTATTATAAGTCTTGTAATTGACGCCCCGGTGAATATAATTTCATCCTTGTCGGGCAAGCTGGGGATGCTTGATGACGTATCTGTCAAGGTTCAGTATACAAAAGTATAAAACACAGTAAATTTTTATAAGGAGATAATATTATGGAAAACTATAAGTATGATGTGAAGTCATCAAAGGCAGAGGAATTTATTAATGACGGAGAGATAAACGATACGCTGAAATATGCCTCAGAAAATAAGACAAACAGAACGCTGATTAAATCAATAATTGAAAAAGCAAGGGAAAGAAAGGGACTGAATCACAGGGAAGCCGCTGTTCTTTTGGATTGTGAACTGGAGGACTTAAACCAGGAGATGTTTGAGTTAGCCAGGGAGATAAAACAAAAGATATATGGAAACCGCATAGTTATGTTTGCTCCGCTGTATCTTTCAAATTATTGCGTTAACGGTTGTGTATACTGCCCGTATCATGCAAAAAATAAAACCATATGCCGCAAAAAACTGACACAGGAACAAGTGAGAGCGGAAACGATAGCGCTGCAGGATATGGGTCACAAGCGTTTGGCTTTGGAGGCCGGAGAGGATCCGGTCAACAATCCGCTTGAATATATACTGGAATGTATAGACACCATCTACAGCATAAAACACAAAAATGGTGCTATACGCAGAGTTAATGTGAATATAGCGGCGACTACTGTTGAAAATTATAAGAGGCTGAAAGACGCCGGAATAGGCACATACATATTGTTTCAGGAAACGTATAACAAAGAAAATTACCTGAATCTTCATCCCACCGGTCCTAAACATGATTATGCTTATCATACTGAGGCTATGGACAGAGCTATGCAGGGAGGTATTGATGACGTGGGCTGCGGCGTGCTGTTCGGATTAAATTTGTACAGATATGACTTTGTTGGTCTTCTAATGCATGCCGAGCATCTTGAGGCAGCTTTTGGGGTAGGTCCGCACACTATCAGTGTTCCGAGAATCTGTCCGGCTGATGATATTGACGTTGAAGATTTTTCAAACGCTGTTTCAGATGAGATATTCCAAAAGATAATTGCTGTTATTCGAATTGCAGTACCATATACCGGTATGATTATTTCAACCAGAGAGAGCCAAAAGAGCCGTGAAAAAGCCCTGCAGCTTGGAATTTCACAAATAAGCGGAGCGTCAAGCACCAGCGTTGGGGGATATGTGGAGAAAGAAACTGACGAAAATAACACTGCCCAATTTGACAGAAGCGATACGAGAACACTGGATGAGGTTCTTAACTGGCTGTTGGAGCTTGGATATATACCCAGCTTCTGTACTGCCTGTTATCGTCAGGGCAGAACAGGAGACCGTTTTATGCCTTTGGCAAAATCGGGAGCTATACAGAATTGCTGTCAGCCTAACGCACTTTTGACGCTTAAAGAGTATCTTGAGGATTATGCTTCAAAAGATACCAAAATAAAAGGCGACAAAGTTATTGCCGCTGAAGTTAAGAAAATTCCAAATGATAAGGTTAGAGAAACAACTATTGATTATTTGGATAAGATTGTTCATGGAAGCCGAGATTTTAGATTTTAAATTATAAACAGCCGCATTTCGAGATTGCTTTAAAAGTTGGAATAAAAATCGAGCTTTTGAAGTTAGTTCATTTGCGGCTGTTTTTTGTATTTTATAATAAAAATAGCGTGTTAATGGAGAAGTGTTACTGTGTGCTTTCAAATATATTATATGCACGGACTTTTTTTATTAAACCTGAAGTGTTAGTAACCCCAATTGAGGTGTGAATATGTAAAATGTTAACTTATTCCGACAAATCTGCTTCAACATTAATATATAATTAAAGCAGATTTTTTGCTGGTAAGACACGCATCCTAGGTAAGTTTTAAAATTTACTCTATGTTCATATCACACGCTCACCTATATATGCTAAGTGTGTGATGACAATTATAGTATACAGAATTTTGTTAAGGTTTTTTATTCAATATCAAAAACTACTTAGTTGTGATGATATACATCCTTCTATTTTCATCTTGAATCTGTGCTTCAAGATGAAAAGCCTTGAACTTTTCCGTTGACTTTGTAAATTGCAGTTAATAAAGATTTCTCGAATTCCGGTTGATTACTTATAGAAAAACTGAGTTTTCGGTATAAATAAATACACAAAAATCAGGATTTTCAGTGAACCTCGGAAGGGCAAACGTAGTTTGCCGCGTTAGGTGGGCTATTATCTGAAAACGCAGTGTTCAATGCTATATACTTTCCAGGTTAAAAAATCTTTATTGCGTTACGTGAAAAAATAAAATTATTCTGTTAACAAATATAAATATAATAAAAAACAAAGATATTTTATATAAATCGAAAAATATTTATACCGTCATAAAAAATGTGTGTATGTCAATCCTATTTTATTGTTTATTTTGTTTTTTAAATCCCATTGCTTTTTTAGAATTATGTTATTATAATATTATATGAAGGCTGAATCTTTTCATCATTGAAAAAGGTTTGGTTTTTCATTTTAGTTTAACAAATGTTTGTTAGACGAGGAAAGAGGATGAATATGGGAAAGGATTTTATTATAGAAAATTTAAAAAACGCTGGAAAAAATATTAAAGAAAATTTTAAATCTTATACATTGGATTTTATTTTTATAGTGTTGTTTATATCAGTGTTTCAAACAGTATTTGGTCAGGAAAATAATATAGTCGGAGTTATATTAACTATATTGATGGCTTCATCAATGATGAGAGATTTGACTTCTACGCCTTTAAAACATTTAGTGATTCAATCTTCGGTTTTGGTGGCTATGGCGGTTTCTGCCTGTTTGGTAGTGATTCTTAACCCGTGGATTGCTCTTATAATTAATTTTATTATGATAACGATAATATTATATTCTTTTACATATGAGTACGCTAGTAATCTATATTTTCCATATATTTTATCCTACTTGTTTATGATTTTTATTGGACCTGTTACCTTGGAACAGCTGCCGAAACGTGTTTTGAGTATGCTGGCGGGCGCTCTGTGTATAATGGTATATCAGTTTGTCAAAGGAAGAAAACGGGTTGTTGATACAACGAGGGATTCGCTGACTGTAATAATAGACGAGGCTTTGGTTTGTACTCAGTGTTTAATTGACGGAGCCGGTAAACCGGCAGATTTAGAAGAGGTCCGCAAAAATTTGTATAAGCTTTGTAAAATGGTCTATGAGCGCAGAAAAAGGGTTTTATGTGTGTCTGACGCCAACTTTGCCATGATAGACAGTGCCAGGGGATTAGAAAATCTAATATTGGTTTTATATGAAATGACCGGTCCGATAACGCCTGACAGAATTGAGATTTTAAAGAAAGTTAAAGAAAAACTTAAGGAATTCCGTGCATTTGTGCAGCGTGAAGTGAATTGCTTAAAAGATATGGATTTCTCTGATTTTGCCGGAAGTAATTCTTCAGTGGAGATTGAGGAAATTTTTAGGTGCGTAGAATATATAGCTATACATTTAAAACGAATGACAGATCCTAAACGTCGGGTTAAATACCGCCGAACTGTTTTATCATTTGCGGTGCGTTTAAAAGCGGCATTAAATCTGAGTCCTGTTCGTGTTGTGTATGCGCTTAGGGTTGCAGTTTTGCTCTCAGCGGCGACTTTAATAGTGCAGCTTTTGGGACTGCCCCATGGAAAGTGGCTTTTGTTTACTATTGCCTCAGTTTCTTTGCCATATGCTGATGATGTTGGGAAAAAGGCGAGACAGCGTTTTACAGCAAGCGTTATCGGATGTGTAATAGGTATGGCCTCATATGCTTTAGTTCCGTCAGCTGTCGGGCGTACAGCTCTCATGATGTTTTCGGGATATATCAGTTACTATTTTTCGGGTTATACCGGAACATTTGCGTGTTCAACAATCGGCGCTTTGGGCGGGGCTGTCTTTATGAACGGTTTTGGCTGGTATGACGTTGGGAGCATGGCTGTGGTTCGAATAGTGTATATTGCAGTAGGAATTCTAGCAGCAGTGGCAGCAAACCGTTTGATATTGCCATTTAGAAGGTCTGCTGCAACAAAACAGCTCTGGAAGAAGTATGAGAATACGGTTAAACTTCTTACGGTGATATGTGAAAGTGACGATGCAGATACACAATTGTATTACAGTTTAGTAATACAGTCGCACCTGCTTGAGGAAAAACTGTTGGAGAATGCTATTAATGAAAATTGGAATGGTATTGATAATATGCTTAGCGAGTGCCGAGCTTTGGTGCGCAGCGCTCACAGGAAAAATTCTTTTGGTACTTTGATTGCAAATAATCTCAGCTAGTTATTATATAAACTTCCAATTTTTATTTATACTATTGGCGGCGGTTTCAAAGTGATATTTTAGAATTCCCAAATCGATTTTTGAGTAAGCGCCGCCAAAAGACTTAACGCTGACTTCTAAATCATTGAGTGAAAAGAAAAATTTTTGCCGGTTCATTGCTGTTGGTGCCAGCATAGCGGAATTTACTCCTGCTAAAAACCAGTCGGGGATGTTTTCATTATAATCGCAGACTTTTTCTATGGGTTTGTTTTTATGCGGTTTCCCTTGGGTCTGACCATAGCCTAGAGTGATTACGCAGACCAGTTTTTCACCGTCTCCGGCAGTATAGCTGCTTTTCTTTTTCTTATATGTTGCAGCTACCCAGCAGGTATTAAGACCCAGCTGTTGAGCTTTCAGCACTAAGTGTTCTCCGTAATAACCTATTTTTTCATCAAGATTAACATCTGATTTGCTCACCATGGCAAAATAGTTTGTAACATTTTTGAACATGCCGTAGTGTGCCGTAAAACCACTGAAAGCTTCCGGTTCATTAGTAATCAGCTGTATATTGAGATTGCTTTTGTGATTGCAAACTTCTACCTCAGACTTTAGTTCCTCTATAATATTATTTGGGATAATTTGATTAGTATATTTTCTAACTGAATGACGGTTATTTATTGCTTCTGAAATATTCATGAATATTACCTCCTTTAGCCAATTATACACATATAAAAATGAATAGTCAAAATAATTTTTTATAGGATAAAATATGATTTTGTCAAATGGACAGATTATTTGGTGTTTTTGTTGTTACAATTGAACAACATATAGAAATGTTCATAAAAAATCGCTTGACATGAATTTAACGGTAACTTATAATACTATCATTAGATAAATTCACATAAAGATAAATACCATATAACCTATATGGTGTATTATAGAAATGAGGAAAATGTAATGAATGAAGAAAAGAAAAAAGCTCTTGACCTTGCACTGAGTCATATTGAAAAACAATATGGATCCGGCGCTGTAATGCGTCTTGGAGAAAAGCCTGATGCAAATGTTGAGGCAATCCCTACCGGGGCTTTGTCACTTGATATTGCATTGGGAATCGGCGGAATACCCAGAGGCAGGATTATTGAAATATATGGACCTGAATCGTCAGGTAAGACAACTGTTGCCCTGCATGTGGTAGCACAAGTGCAGAAAATGGGCGGAGAAGCAGCGTTTATAGACGCCGAACATGCTCTTGACCCTATTTATGCTGAGGCTTTGGGAGTTCAGACCGATGATTTGATAGTATCACAGCCGGATACCGGAGAACAGGCTTTAGAAATAACCGAACAGCTTGTAAGAAGCGGTGCGGTTGATGTAATAGTTATTGACTCTGTTGCAGCGCTTGTTCCTAAAGCAGAAATTGAAGGGCTTATGGGTGATTCTCATGTGGGGCTCCAGGCAAGACTGATGTCTCAGGCTCTCAGAAAGCTGGCAGGTATTATTTCGAAGTCTAATACAACTGCAATTTTTATAAATCAGCTGCGTGAAAAAGTTGGGGTTATGTTTGGCAATCCTGAGACTACTACCGGCGGACGTGCGCTGAAATTCTATGCTTCCGTAAGGCTCGATGTCAGACGTATCGAAAGTCTTAAAGGCGACGGCGGAGTTATAGGAAACAGAACAAGAATAAAAGTAGTTAAAAATAAGGTTGCTCCGCCGTTTAAAGAAGCTGAATTTGATATTATGTATGGTGAGGGAATATCAAGAGAAGGAAATATACTTGACGTTGCCGTTGATATGGATATAGTTAAAAAGAGCGGCTCGTGGTTCAGTTATAATGAGGAAAGGCTGGGACAGGGACGTGAAACTGTTAAGTCTATTTTAAAGGATAATCCTGAGCTTGCTGATGAGATAGAAAATAAGATTCGTGAAAGCGCCGGACTGCCTATGATTGGAGAAGAGGCGGAGAGCATGTTTGACGAAAAGCCTGTTGCAGGATTAGAAAAACCAAAGAAGAAAAAATAAATTGTTTTGAATACTTCTATTTAGGTAAGTGATAAAAATGATGGATGAGATATTAAAAGGGAAAAAACTTGCTATGAGATTTCTCGCTTCAAGAATGTATACCTCAAGAGAAATCTTTGATAAACTGCGCCGTAAAGGCTATAGTTCAGAATTGGCGGAGAGTATAGTAAGTGAACTTATCAGTGAAGGTTTTTTAGATGACAAACATTATGCTGACTGTTATATTGCTGATGGTGTAAACATAGGATACAAGGGGACTTTTCGTATCAGGCAGGAACTCTTGCGCAAAGGCGTATCGTCTTCAATAATTGACCGCGCGTTTGATGAGGCTGATGTTGACCCGGAGAATGCCTTGCGTGAATTTGTAAAGCAAAGGCTGCAGGTTGCTGATATTACTACAAGAAAAGAGTATGAAAAATTCAGAACCATGCTGGCACGCCGAGGCTTTTCGCTCAGTGAGATAAGAACCGTTTTGGATGAGTTAGATATAGAGTTTTACTTAGAGGATTAGATTGAAATTTAAGGAGAAAGCCGATTTGAAAAAAATATCTATGGCGTCGCTCGGATGCTCAAAAAATCAGATAGACAGCGAACAAATGCTGTCAATACTTGAAGAAGCCGGTTATGAGATTTGTGAGAATGAAGAGGATGCAAATATCATAATCGTTAATACATGCACATTTATTGAGGATGCTCAGCGAGAATCGATTGACTGTATTCTTGAGCTTTCACAATACAAAAATTCCGGCAATGCTGAATTATTGATAGTAACCGGCTGTCTTGCGCAGCGGTATAAGGAGCAGATATTATCTGAGATACCCGAGGTTGACGCGGTTATAGGAACTAACGAGTATGACAGAATAGCCGAGGTTATAGAAAGCTGCCTGAACGAAGACGATAAACCTGTTAAATGTTCGGAGAAGCCGCTTCTTTGTGAGCACGAAAGGGTTCGTACCACCCCTGGATATACAGCTTTTTTAAAGATAGCCGAGGGCTGTGATAACCGTTGTACATATTGTGTTATACCATCTATCCGCGGAAATTACAGAAGCCGTAAAGTTGAGGACATTTTAGATGAAGCTCATAAAATGGCTAAGGACGGAGTTAAAGAAATTATTGTAATAGCTCAGGACACAACTAGATATGGTATTGATATTTATGATGAATATGCCCTTCCGAAACTTCTCAGAGAGCTTTGCAGGATAGACGGAATAGAATGGGTGAGGATTCATTATTGTTATCCGGAGCTTGTGACTGATGAGCTGATTGATGTTATAGCAGAAGAAAACAAAATTTGTAATTATCTTGATATACCTATTCAGCATATAAATGATAAAATTTTAAAGCGGATGGGACGAAGAACAGATAAGGAACAAATAGTTACTTTGTTGAGTAAGCTTAGGAGGAGAATACCCGATATAGTTATAAGAACATCTCTTATCGTTGGATTTCCGGGAGAGAGCGAGTCTGACTTTTTGGAGCTGAATGAGTTTGTTGAAAAAGCTGAATTTGACAGGCTCGGCGTATTTACTTATTCGAGAGAAGAGGATACGCCTGCATATAATCTTCCTGACCAGGTTGATGAAGAAGAAAAAGTGCGCCGCCAAGAAATGATAATGTTTACGCAGGCAGAAATAGACGATATGAAGAATCAGAACAAAATCGGAAGTATTGTCAAAGTGCTTGTTGAAGGGCGTGATGAAATAATAAAAAGTTATTACGGCAGAACTTATGCAGATTCCATGGAGATAGACGGAAAAGTGTTTTTTAAATCGGGAAGAAAGCTTAATGAAGGCGATTTTGTTGATGTTAAAGTTGAACAGGCAATGGATATGGATTTATTTGGATCTGAGGTATAACTTGTGCAATTAATGATTTATAAAATTGTTTTTTGGAGGAAATAATATGAACTTACCTAATAAATTAACTTTGCTTAGAGTGATACTGATACCATTGTTTATGATTTTATTCTTGAGCTGCGGCACTGTTGGTTTATATTTAGCCTTGGTGACTTTTATTTTGGCGGCTGTGACTGATTTTTTTGATGGTCAAATAGCCAGAAGAACAAACAGCGTTACAACATTTGGAAAACTTATGGATCCAATGGCGGATAAACTTTTGACACTGGGAGCATTAGTTTGTTTTTTGGCTGCAGATGTGCCTTATATAAACGCATGGGTTTTGATAATAATTATTGCAAGAGAATTGATTGTAACTGGTATGCGTATGCTGGCTCTTGAACAAAACAGGGTTATTTCAGCCAGCTTCTTTGGAAAGCTTAAAACTGTTTCACAATTTGCAATGATTATTGTGGTGCTGATAAATCAAATAGTAATGGTTGGAAAAGATCCATTGCAGGGGGGATTCGGCAATTTTCTTGTAATGATATTGGTTATAATCTCTGTAGTGCTGACTGTTCTTTCAGGGATAGATTATGTATATAAAAACAGGGAATTGTTAACGTTTAAGTAACGGGGATGTTACATGAATGTAACATGTATTGAAATTTTGAGAGTTTTATATTAATGTGTTAGCGATAGATAGGAATGAGAATATGAATATAATAGTAGACGCGATGGGCGGAGACAACGCCCCGGAAGAAATTGTAAAGGGCTGTATAATGGCAGCAAATGATTTTGGTGAAATTATTACACTGGTAGGAAAAAAGGATATAATCAGCGAACATTTAAAAAAGGCCGGATATAACGGAGATAGGATAAAGATACAAAATGCTGAGGAAGTAATAAGCGGAGACGATGAGCCGACTACCGCGATAAGACAGAAAAAGGATTCGTCTTTAAGGGTTGGGCTTGATATGCTCCATAAAGGTCAGGGAGACGTTATGGTCAGTGCCGGGAACACCGGGGCTTTGATAACCGGAGCCACTCTGATAGTCAAAAGGATAAAGGGAGTAAGACGCGTGGCTTTGGCGCCTCTAATGCCGGCTGAAACAGGCTGTTTTTTGTTGGTCGACGGAGGAGCTAATGTTGAGTCAAGCGCGGCATTCTTAAAACAGTTTGCAATAATGGGTTCTATATATATGGAGAAAATTATGCATATTAAGAATCCAAGAGTAGGATTAGTTAATATAGGTTCTGAAGAAGAAAAGGGAACCGAGGATGTTACAGAAGCAAACAGGCTTTTGAAAGAAATACCGATAAACTATACTGGATATATTGAGGGCCGTGAAATTCCATGCGGAGCGGTTGACGTTGTAGTGTGTGATGGATTTACAGGAAATGTAATTTTAAAGTTTATGGAAGGTATGGGAATAGTAATAAAACGAATGTTGAAGGGTATTTTTTTCAAAAACCTTAAAACTAAGATTGCGGCTCTTATGGTTAAGGGCGGAATTAATGAGCTTGGTAAAACTCTTGATTATACTGAATACGGTGGAGCTCCGCTTTTAGGATGTACAAAGCCGGTAGTAAAGGCGCATGGGAGTTCTAATGCGAAAGCGTTTTATCATGCAATCAGACAGTCTATAGATATGGTGAACAATAATCTAGTGGACACTATTTCTGAAAATATAAATAAATATTGATTTAAAGGGATGGATTGATGCTTCGGCATAGAATAGTGTTAAAAATCTATGCTGTGAAAATATTATAGGAAAGGCAATGATGATATGAGTAAAAAGCATGCAAAAATTGTGGGCGTAGGCAGATATCTGCCCGAAAAGATACTTGATAACGCTTATTTTGAGGGTATAGTCGAAACCAGTGATGAATGGATTCTGCAAAGAGTTGGTATAAAAGAACGCCGAATGAGTGATGAAAATACATTTGCTTCTGATCTTGCGGCAAAGGCGGCAGAAAATGCCTTAAAAGACGCCGGCATGGATGCGAGTGAGATTGACCTTATTGTTATGGCTTCAGTGTCGCCGGAGATGTATACGCCGTCAGGCGCATGTATTGTGCAAAGTAAGATAGGCGCCAAGAATGCTGCGGCCTTTGATGTGAATGCGGCGTGCCCGGGGTTTATTTTCGCCATTACTGTCGCTACTCAGTTTGTTGAAAACGGAGTTTATAAAAATGTGTTAGTTATCGGAGCGGATACTCTGACGAAAATTACTGAATATAAAGACAGAAGCACATGCGTTTTGTTTGGAGACGGCGCAGGCGCTGCAATTTTGCAGGCTACTGATGAAGAGACAGGGGTCTTGGGTTCAGTTTTAGGTGCTGACGGCGACGCAGGGGACGTTTTAACTGTGTGTGGATTAAAAGTTTCTGAGCTTGATAAAGAGAGACGTCCATTTGGAAACTACAGAACTATTTGGATGGACGGGCAGTTGGTATATAAGTTTGCTGTGAAGACAATGGTAAGTTCGACAATAGAAGTGGTTGAAAATGCTGGGTATACGATTGATGATATAGATTTGGTTATTCCTCACCAAGCGAATCAAAGGATAATACAAAGTGCCAGAAAGAGGCTGGGTCTTGATGAAAGCCGAGTATTTTCCAATGTTGAGCAGTTTGGAAATATGTCTGCCGCATGTATCCCGGTAGCTTTGTGTCAGGCTATAGAGGAAGGCAGAATAAAAAAAGGTCAAAAATTGGTTATAGTGAGTATGGGCGGCGGTCTTACATGGGGCAGTGTGCTTATTGAATTGTAAACATGTTCTTTAGGAGGAAAATATGAACAGAATTTGTGAATTACTTGGTATAGAGTATCCGATTATACAGGGTGGTATGGCTTGGGTGGCCACTGCTGAACTTGCGGCGGCTGTGTCAAATGCCGGAGGTTTGGGATTGATTGCGGCTGGCGGTGCGCCTGCTGACGTGGTCAGAGAGCAGATTAAGAAAGCCAGAACCTTAACAGATAAGCCGTTTGGCGTTAATGTTATGCTGATGTCTCCGTTTTCCGATGAGGTAATGGAAGTGGTTATAGAAGAAAAGCCGGCAGTTGTTGCCACGGGAGCAGGTAACCCGGGCAAGTACATAGAAAGACTGAAGGAAGCCGGAATTAAAATTATGCCGGTTATAGCGAGCGTAGCTATGGCTAAAAGAATGGAAAAAGCGGGAGCTGACGCGGTAATAGCTGAAGGAACCGAAGCAGGAGGCCACATTGGTGAGCTAACCACCATGGTTCTCACACCGCAGGTTGTGGACGCGGTTTCTATTCCGGTTGTGTCTGCCGGCGGATATGCAGACAGCAGAGGTACTAAGGCAGCGTTTGCTTTGGGCGCAGACGGTATACAGGTTGGGACTAGATTTATTTGTTCAACTGAATGTATTGCACATGAAAATTACAAAAATGCTGTTTTGAAGGCCAAAGACAGAGACGCTGTTGTTACCGGACGTTCAACTGGAGCGCCTGTCAGAGCTTTGAAAAATAAGCTGACCAAAGAATATCAGAGACTTGAAAAAGAAGGAGCTTCTGCCGAGGAGATAGAAGAACTTGGAGTAGGCGGTTTAAGACGCGCCTTTCAAGACGGTGATATTGAAAACGGTTCTCTTATGGCAGGGCAAAGCGCAGCTATGGTGCATGAGATACAGCCATGCGCTGAGATAGTTAAAGATTATTTTAAGGATGTTGAATTTTAAATATACTGTTGTATATTAGATAGAGTTATTGTTTTACATAAGCGGTCTTATCCGGCTCACGGTAAGAAACGCGGTCTTATAACAATGTGAGCCAGAAAGGCTATGATAAATATGAAAACAGCATTTTTATTTTCAGGACAGGGAGCACAGGCTATTGGAATGGGTAAAGAGCTTTGTGAGAACTTTCCTGTAGCTGACGAGGTTTTTAACAGCGCAAGCGAAGCTTTGGGATTTGATATAAAGGATATGGTTTGGAACGGCGATAAGGACACTTTAATGATAACTGAGAATACACAGCCGGCCATCTTGACTATGTCTGTGGCGGCTTTAAGAGTGGCTGAAAGTTTAGGTCTTACACCCGATGTTGTTGCCGGACTTAGTCTTGGAGAATACACTGCTCACGTAGCTTCAGGAAGCATGGAGTTTACGGACGCGGTTAAGCTTGTTAAGAAGAGAGGCAAGTATATGCAGGAGGAAGTTCCTTTGGGAGTAGGCGCAATGGCTGCGATAATTGCGTTAACGCCTGAGGATGTAAAAGAAATATGTAAGCAGGCTTCAAGCAAAGGAATATGTGAGCCGGCAAACTTTAACTGTCCGGGACAGATTACCGTGGCCGGTGAGGTTGCGGCTGTTGAATACGCGTGTGAACTTGCAAAGGAAAAAGGCGCTAAGCGCGCTATGCTAATGCCTGTTTCAGCGCCGTTTCACTGCAGTATGTTAAAGGGTGCCGGAGAGAAACTCGGAAAAGAACTTGAAAATGTCACTGTATCTGAAATGGATGTTCCGATAATTACCAACGTGACAGGTGATTACATAAAGAGCAAGGATGAAATAAAAGAGCTTTTGGTTCGTCAGGTTTCAAGCTCAGTATTATTTGAAGAAAGTTTAAAAAGAATGATAGCTGACGGAGTAGACACATTTATTGAAATAGGACCCGGAAAGGCTCTGAGCGGTTTTGTAAAGAGAATAGATAAGACTAAAACTATTTTAAATATTGAAGATATGGCGTCATTAGAAAAGACAAAAGAGGCATTAAGCTTATAATAAAGGTTCTGTTTTTTCAGATAGAGTTAGATAAATATTTTTTGAAAAGTTTGACTGCCAATTATAATTAACAATCGGAGGTAGTGAAAGTGGAGTTTAAGGATAAGTGTGTTATAGTTACCGGAAGTGCCAGAGGAATAGGCAGAGAAATAGCTCTTAAGTTTGGCGCTGAGGGTGCAAATGTAGTCGTGTTTGATATAAATATAGACGGCCAGGCTGAAACCGCTCAGGCGGTATGTGATGAAATAAAAGCATTGGGAGGAGACGCTAAATACATATTGGGTGATGTCTCAAAACCGGATGATACTGACGCACTGATAAAGTTTGCAAAGGATGAATTTGGAAGCGTTGATGTTATAGTCAATAATGCAGGTATAACAAGGGATAATCTTATTATGCGAATGAGCGAGTCTGATTGGGACGCTGTTCTTACTGTTAACTTGAAGGGAGCGTTTAATGTTATTAAATCAGCTACACGTACTTTAATGAAGCAAAGAAACGGCGTTATAATAAATATGGCGTCTGTATCCGGCGTGACAGGCAACGCAGGTCAGGCTAATTATTCAGCTTCTAAGGCTGGCTTAATAGGTCTTACTAAATCTGTTGCCAAAGAGCTTGCTTCGCGTAATATACGCTGTAATGCAATTGCTCCAGGATTTATCAGAACACCTATGACTGATAAGCTCAGTGAGGATATACAGCAGTCTTACAAAGATTCTATTCCGCTTAAAAAATTTGGACAAGTTGAGGATATAGCTAATTTAGCAGTATTCCTTGGCAGTGACAAATCAGAATATATTACAGGTCAAGTAATAAATGTTGACGGCGGACTTGTAATGTGATATAACTATTTATAGTAAAAATAAATTTATATAAATAAAAATGAAATTTTATTTTGGAGGAGAATTGAAATGGAAATTTTTGAAAAAGTAAAGGAAATCACAGTTGATCAGCTCGGAGTATCAGAGGACGCTGTAACTATGGAAGCATCATTTATTGATGATTTGGAAGCAGATTCTCTTGACATTGTTGAATTAATGATGGCTCTTGAAGAAGAATTCGACATAGAGATTCCTGATGAGGATGCTGAAAAGATTACAGCGGTTAAAGATGCTGTTGAATACATTAAAGAACATCAAGACTAATTATGCAATAGGCTGGACTGCGGAGATTAAAAAATCTCCGCGGGTTTCCAGACTCGGTATGAATTATATAGAAGTTTGCATTCGGCTTGATGTTATGCGGTGCAAGTCTCTATATGATTTGACCGTGTCTAAATCGTATTTGATTTTGTTTTCCTGCATATTTTTGCGGGCAATGGTTATTTATTTTGATGCTGTGCATCGGATTGAAATAGGAGGATAAATATGAATAGAGTGGTTGTAACAGGCGTTGGGGGAGTTACCCCGGTTGGTATAGGCAGAGAAGAAATTTGGGAAAATATTAAAAACGGTGTATCAGGCATTGGCACTATTACAAGATTTGACCCAACAGATTTTGCATGTCATGTTGGAGCTGAGGTCAAAGACTTTCAGGTTACAGATTATATTGATAAAAAAGAAGCTAAGCGTATGGACTTGTTTGTACAGTATGCGGTTGCCGGAGCTAAAATGGCTATTGAGGACGCAAAACTTGATATGGACAGTGAAGACCCAACTAGAGTAGGCGTTATGGTTGGATCCGGAATCGGCGGAATAAACACCTTATGTGAACAGCATAAAAGAATGCTTGAGAAGGGGCCGGGAAAGGTTTCTCCATTTATGATACCGATGATGATTTCAAATATGGCCGTAGGTCAAATTGGAATTATGTTTAATTGTAAAGGTATTAATATGACTACTGTTTCTGCGTGTGCTTCCGGAACTGATTCTATTGGTCATGCAATGCTTGCCGTTCAGCGCGGAGACGCTGACGTTATAATAGCGGGCGGAGCTGAGGCTACTATAAATGAACTTGCTTTGGCTGGATTTTCATCAATGAAGGCTTTAACAACCAGAAACGATATACCTGAGAAAGCATGTTCACCTTTTGACGCTAATCGAGATGGTTTTATTATGGGCGAAGGCAGTGGTATTCTTATAATCGAAAGTTTGGAACATGCGCTTCAGAGAGGAGCTAACATAATAGCAGAACTTGTTGGATATGGCTCAACGAATGACGCATATCATATGACGGCTCCTGCTCCTGAAGGTGAAGGCGGTGCAAGGTGTTTAGCACTGGCTGTCAAAGACGCCGGAATAAAACCTGAAGATATTGACTATATAAATGCTCATGGAACATCAACACCTTATAATGATAAGTTTGAAACTGCAGCAATTAAGACTGTTTTTGGGGACCATGCATATAAGCTGGCTGTAAGCTCAACCAAATCCATGACGGGACATATGCTTGGCGCTGCCGGCGGAGTTGAGGGAATAATTACAGCACTTGCTGTTAAAGACGACTATTTGCCGCCTACGATTAATCTCGAAACCCCTGACCCTGAATGTGATTTGGACTATGTTCCTAATAAGGGCAGAAAGTCTGAAATAAATTATGCTATATCGAATTCATTAGGATTTGGCGGACATAATGCTTCTATCGTGTTTAAGAAGTATACTGATTAGTAAATACATAATATCAGGTCGGGAGGGTCAATCCTCCCGATTTTTATATGACAAAGATTAAGAGGTTATTTATATGGTGATTATAATAGGAGGAGCGAGCCATAGCGGAAAAACTTTTTTATCTAAAAAGCTGATTGAAAAGTATAAAATTCCCTGCACTAACTTAGACCATATAAAAATGGGATTGATACGCGGCTTTAATGACTGCGGTTTTTCAGCAGTTGACAGTGATGAGACAATAGCAGAAAAGATGTGGGGATTTATAGAAGGTTTCATCGGAACCTGTATTGAAAATAATCAAAATACAATTTTGGAAGGCTGCTATTTTCCATGTGAAAAGGTTAAAAAACTTTTATGTGATGATTTAACTGTTGTTTTTATTGTATTGTCAAAACAATATATTATTGAAAACTTTGATAAGATAATAAAATACGAAAATATAGTTGAAGATAGAAAATTCCCGGAGAGCAGAGAAATTAAATTTTTTATTAATGAAAATGAGAGAATAAAGGAAGAGTGTATTAAATATGAACTTCCGTATTTTGAGATAACCGATAATTATTTCGAAGGACTGGAAAAGATACTTGAATATATTAAAAGTAAAGCGGTTAAAATTTGCCGTTATTCACATAATGATATTAATGAAATATGTAGTATGTTTTGCGATACCGTGAAACATATCAACAAAAGAGATTATACTGCAGAACAGATTGCCGCTTGGATGGGCGGTATAGATAAAGATAAGTGGGACAAATCATTATCTGAGCATTTTTCTTTAGAAGTAAAGGTAATGGGGAAGATTGCCGCGTTTGGAGATATAGACGGAGAATATTTGGATAGACTGTATGTTCATAAAGACTTTCAGGGATTGGGATACGGAAAAATCATTTTGGATTCACTCGAAGAGCAAGCTATACAGTCAGGATTTAAAAGGATTTGGACATGTGCGTCTATAACTGCAAAAGGTTTTTTTGAGAGATATGGTTATAAAGTGATAAAACGTCAACAAGTTGAAAGAAAAGATGTTTTATTGACTAATTATGTTATGGAAAAGCATTTTGAACAGGAGTATAGCAATGGAATATAATTATAAATTTAAAAATAAAAAACTATTTGATTTGGCAATGACGCATATTTCACTTGCCAATGATCTTCATATAGAAAGCAATCAGCGGCTTGAATTTTTGGGTGATAGCGTTCTCTCGTTTGTGGTTGCTACTTATATTTATAATGAATATAAGAAGGTGGACGAGGGAGTATTGACAGAACTTCGCGCAAATGCAGTGTGTGAAAAGACTTTGGCTATTGCTGCCAGAAATCTTAAACTTGGAGAGGATTTAAAGTTTGGAAAGTCTGAACGTATGTCAGGCGGAAAGGATAAAGATTCCGTTTTGGCTGACGCATATGAGGCGTTACTGGCGGCTATTTATTTAGATAGCGGAATAGAAAGCGCAAAAGACTTTATTATGGATACAATAGGCAGCATGATAGGCGATACTTCTTATGTTGAACTGGAAAACTATAAGTCTGAAATACAGAGTTATTATCAAAAGCGTGATAGAAACAGAGAAGTTGTTAAGTATCGTTTGGTAAATAAAAATGGACCTGACCATGACCCGACGTTTTTTGTGGAAGCGCTGTACCGTGATGAAGTAATCGGCAAAGGCGAGGGAAAAAACCGAAAAAGCGCAGAGCAGGAAGCCGCAAAAGCTGCGCTTGCTAAGGTTAAGGGAAGTAAGGAATAGCTATGCGAAAATATAATATACCTATTTTTATTCCTCATGAAGGATGCGGACATGATTGTGTGTTCTGCAATCAAAGAAAGATAACAGGGATTCAAAGTTCGGTTTCTCCTGATAAAGCTAAAGAGGAAATAGCTCAGTATCTTTCAACAATAAAATCTGAAGATTGTCAGATTGAAATAGCCTACTTTGGAGGAAGTTTTACCGGTCTTGATATGGAGCTGCAGCGAGAATTCTTGGAGGCAGCTTCGGGATTTAAAGACGAACGGATAATCGGAATAAGAATGTCTACCAGGCCTGACTATATAAATAAAGAAATTTTAGAGCAATGTGTGGAGTTTGGAGTTAAAACAATTGAGCTGGGCGTTCAGTCAGCCAGTAACAGAGTTCTCGAACTGAACAGAAGAGGGCATGTTTTTGAAGATGTAATTCGTGCGGCGGAAATGATAAAATCATTCGGAATAGAACTTGGGCTTCAGATGATGCTGGGAATGTATGGCTCAGACCCGGAAACCGATATTGAAACATGCAGGAAAATTATAGAGCTTGAACCCAAATGCACACGAATATATCCTACTCTAGTGCTTAGCGGAACAGCGCTTGAGAGTTTATACATCCGCGGAGAATACATACCATATACTCTTGAAACTGCTGTCAGCACTGCGAAAAGGTGTTTGCTGATGTTTAGGAAAGCAGGAGTAGAGGTTATTAGAATTGGGCTTTATCCGGGAGAGGACTTGAGAAGCGAGGGGAATATTGTGGCAGGCCCTTTTCACTCTGCATTTGGGGAACTTGTTGAAAACGCTGTATACAAGGATAAAATTGAGGAAGAGATTATACAGAAGAGATTAAGGGACTGTGATTATGAGATAATAGCGCCGTCTTCAGAGACATCAAAAATAATTGGACAGAAAAAGTGCAATAAGGAGTATTTTTTTAAAAAATACGGAGTTAGAATAAAAGTAAAAAACCGGTTAGGGTGAAATTATGCTTGAGATGGAGATGAAAGACGCCTTTTTTTGGTATTTGGATTCAAAATATGAGAAAGTAAGAGTTATAGAGGAAAAGGTAATAGGGAAATCGCGTGCGGATGTTGTTGCGGTTTTACCGGATAGAATAATAGGGTATGAACTTAAAAGTGACAGCGACAGTTATCAGCGACTTTTAACACAGGTTAAAGACTATGATAAATTTTTTGATTTCAATTACTTAGTGGTTGGAGAAAGTCACAAAAAACATGCTGGTGAACATGTGCCGGAACACTGGGGTATTGTGACAGTATCAAAGGATACGGGAGTAAATATTATGCGCGAGGCCGAACATAACAAAAAAGCTAAAATGCGCTGGCAGCTGTCATTGCTGTGGAGGAGCGAGCTTCTAAACATCCAGCTTGAGAACGGACTGCATAAATACAGTCAAAAAAGCAAATATTTTGTTATAAAATATTTAATGGAAAAAGTTGAAACCGAAAAATTAAAGCATCAGATTTGCAATGAACTTTTTGAGAGAGACTATACATTGCTGTCAGAATAACAAGATTTATATTAAACAGGATAGGTTATATAACCTATCCTGTTTTAATATTAGTATTTTAAAGTAGTTTATTTAAACTCTTTGCCTACAGCAAATTTTATCATTGCAATAAAGGCTGAATAATCTTTACTGTCACTTACTTTGGTAAAATAACCAATTGTACCGCGGCTGTTAGTATTGATAAAGCAGAAGAACCAAGAGTCTGTTGTCAGAAAATCTCCTTCCATAGTATAACATTGACGGTTGTCTGAAGAATCAGCTGTAAGAGCGACGCATTTGCATTCAATACTGTAGGTACTGTCAGCGTCTTTGAATATGATAACTGCTGCTTTAGTTGAATTATTAATACTTTCTATTTTAATTTCTTCGACTATATCTTCAAAATCTAAATCTGCCTTAGTAATAATATTTTTATATGCGTTATACATTACATCTAAATCGGGAGCATCTTCTAAAAATGTATTATCAATTATGTAAGTTGATTCGGATTCCAGCTGAATGTTAAGAATAGCACGTTCTACTGCCAAATACCATTCATTTTTTATAGTGTTCTTTAACTCTTCCGGTTTTTCGTTTAGATAGTTATAAAAATTATTTGTATTATAAAGTAAATATGGAAGCAATGTCTGTTCATATGAATATCTCAAATTTTCTGCTGAGTCTTTTAGCTTTTTCATGTCAGAGTCAGTTAATTCACTTGCTTTAATTGACCCTTCAGTTGAAGTGCCAGGAGTTGGTTTAGTAACTGCAACAGCAGTCGGTTCAGGAATTGGTGAAGGAGTGTTTTCAGATATTATAGCTGTGGGAACCGGAGCTGTTCCGGTTATAATAACTTGTTGTGTTTCTTCTATCCAGTCTACAGCTGCATCAAGGCTTTCTGAAACGGCACGAATAGGTACTAAGGTTCTATCTTCTATCATTCTGGCGGGAACATCTAAAATTATGGATTCCTCATTTTTGTACATTATATTGCTGTCTATAGTTATTTTAATCGTATTGACATCTTTTACAGCTATTGCGGTTTGTGTTGTTTCATCCCAAGTTACTGTTGCTCCCAAAGCTTCAAATATAGCACGCATTGGAACCAAAGTTCTGTCATTTTCGGTGACAGGATCAACATCAAAATTAATTTGTTCTCCGTCAACAAAAACAGTTATTACATCAGTGGATGCAAAAATCTGAAATGACATTACTGCCGTAAACAGTGCAAAAATTACTGCAGCGACAGAAAGTTTTTTAAAATTCTTTTTCATAATAATCCCTCCGTTTATAGTTTATTATATTATAAATGAAATGCAATATTTTGTCAAATATTGTAATTTAATTTAAAAATAATAAAAATAGTATAGAATAAATTTTAAATATAACTTAATTATAATATTAATAAGAAATGTGTTTCTGATAAATCTTAATCCTTATTCTTGTCAAATGAATTTTGAATTTAAGTTGAATTAACTTTATCGGTATGGTACAATTTAGTAAATAGAATCGTGTTCTTAATTTATAAATTATAAGTATTTAAGACTCTTATAAATTGTTTTATAAGAAAGGTGGAGGGAGCTATGCGAAAAAGGGGAGTATTATTATTTTGTATAATAATTTTTTCCATAGTATGTACTGCCGTCCTGCCTGTGTGGGCTGACGGTGAAAAAGTGCTTGCTTTTCCCGGGGCTGAGGGCGGAGGAAAATATGCAATGGGAGCTCGTGCCTCAGAAAACCCGGAAGTTTACCATGTTACCACTTTGGAAAGTACAGGTCCGGGGTCTCTTACAGAGGCTGTTTCAAAGAGCAACAGAATAGTTGTGTTTGACGTCGGCGGTACGATTTCTTATGATAAATGGAAACAGCTCCGTATAGAAAGCAATACAACTATTTTGGGGCAGACTGCGCCGGGGGAAGGGATTACAATTGAAGGCACTGATTTAAGTGATTTCGCGGGGAAGTCAAACATAATAATACGATATTTAAAAATAAGACCCGGTGATAGATTGGAAAAAGAGGTAGACGGCATATCAATGCAGTATATAAGCGACGTTATAATAGATCATTGCAGTGTAAGCTGGGCTGTTGATGAGCTTGTCTCGGTTTATTCAGGAAGTTCCGAAAATCAAAGATATGAGCTTGGAAAAAATGTTACTGTTCAGAATTGTTTGATGAGCGAAGCACTTAATCTTTCCCGTCACCAAAAAGGCGAGCATGGTTATGGGTCAATTTTTGGAACAGATAATTCCACGCTTTACCATAATGTTTATGCTCACAACAAGTCCCGCAATCCGGCTATATACCGTGAAATTCAGAATGTTAATGTAGCCAATAATGTTATTTACGACTGGGGCGGGACAGCTTCGTATGGGGGGCAGCCTCATTCAATAAACTATTTGACTTTTAAGCCGTGTACAGTGAATTATGTAAATAACTTTTATAGATGGGGACCAAGCTCAGGTGCGGAGGTTCGAAATGTTTTTTACAATATTGAAAACGAGACTCCGGATATATCAAAGTCAAGTTTCTATTTCAGCGGAAACGTAATTGATGGAGTTGATACTATTACTAATGATAATCTTATCGGAGTTACAAATCTGAACAACGCTGTGATCCTGGATAAACCGATTGATTTGGGTGAGTATGAAGTGCCGCAGGAGACTGCTTTTGATACATATAATTCTATACTTGATACTGTGGGCGCTTCAATTCCAAAAAGAGATGCTATAGACGCAAAGGTTATAACCGATATAAAAAACGGGACAGGACATATTATTAATTCTCCAAAAGAAGTTGGAGGGTATATAAATTCCGAACCTGTGTATAGACGTTTTGAGATTTCTCAGGACTGGAAAGAGAAAAATGGAATGGGCAGTTATGCAGAAAGTGATATTGTTTCGGAAGGAAAATGGAAAGGTTATACTTGGATTGAAGCATACGTATATAATATGGATGAGATGAGCGGGAGGCCTACAAATCCTGATGTTGTTGTACAGTCTCCTGCAATAGCAGCGAATCAGGATAAGGTTATGGGACTAACAGTTGATAAAGGTGAATGGAAAGTTATAAATGAAGGTGAATCGTTTAATTATTCAGCAGTTGCCTTTCCTAAATCAGGCACTCAAATAACAAAAATTGAGCTTTACGATGGTGATATGCTTATAGATACAGTTGAGTCGGATAAGATAGAGGTTGATATTTTTCCGTCAAGCGGCGTTCATTATTATACCTGCCGTGCGTATAACGGTAAAAATGAGTCTGCAAACTCAGCAACGGCGATTGTTTGCGTAAATCCTGCCGGAGTAGTGCCTGAAGAATTTAAATATGAGGTTTTAGGAACCAAATGGTATAAGGAATCTGCTGGAGCGTCTATGGATGAGAACGGTATTATCACGGTAGGAGGTTCAGGCAGAATAAAATCTAAGAACAGCTGCGGATTTTTATACCGCGCTGTCAGCGGAGATTTCTCGGCGGTTGTAAAAGTTGAGGATATTCCTAGGTATAAAGACAGAATAAGAGCTGGACTTATGCTGACAGATAAGCCTGCTGATAATTCAAAACTTGCTATGATTTCTGACAATTTGGACAGAATGGGTGAGAATATTTCTATTATTACTAGAAAAGTTGAAAAAGAGAATATAGCTCAAGTTTATATGCGTAATAAAAATGGCATGGAAATTTCAAATTCAAATTCAGATTATAATACTCAGCTTGACCAGTATAGGATACCTGAATATTTGCGCATAGAGCGCCGAGACAACCTAATAAAATTTTCAGTATCTGATGACGGAGCTGATTGGACTAACAATCCGAGGCAGCCATATGAGATAATGTTTGAGTCTCTGCCTGAAACATTGTATGTTGGTTTAGGAGTTGAGTCTAATCCGGGAACATACCCAAAACCTCTCTATTCAATGGCAAAGTTCAGCAATTTTAAAATTATAGAATATAATAAGCTTGCTGAAACTGAACGCTGGGAAATTGAAGATCTTAGAGATAATGTTGTAAGCATATCAAATAAGTTGAACGAGGGTGAAATAACGCCTGACGGAAAACATATTAATGTTTATGCAGCTGTGTATGATGATACGGAATCCGGATGCCTTCTTAACCAGTGTGCTGTAGGTTCGTTTACTACAGACAAAAACTTAAATAAATACGATGTTCAGCTTGATACCGGGAGCGGAATATTAGATATTAGTAAAACAAAGTTGTTTTTGTGGGATGACAATATGAGACCTGTTCAGCTTTTTCAACAACAGGATTCTTAATAGATTAAAAGCACTTAAAAAACTTATTTATTGATTTTGAGCGTTATATTTTGGTTTATAAAATCTTAATTTATTGACCGGATTATGGAACAGTTGTAAAATATATTAAAAGGGGAAGTTTGTATGAGGCCAAAAAGAATCGGAGGGGTAAACCCAGCTATTCAATTAATAATGGCAGTATTTCTGCTGGTAGTCGGAATTCTTATGATAACGGCGCCTGAGTCTTTTATTCGATGGCTTTTTCTAATTGTATCTGTTGGCATGGCAGCTTTTGGGTTTATGTCTTTGATTTCGGCTGTATTTGGAAAAAATGGAACTAGACTTGGATCGCTTATTTCAGGTATATTGTATATAGTAATCAGTATAGTTATTTTAACTCAAAAAGATTTTTTTCAAGCCGCTGTCAGCAGAATTTTTAGTTTGCTGGCACTGGTGCAGGCGGTTACAAATTTAATAAGCGGCTTTCTGCTTTATAATGATAAAGTGTCCGGATATATAAGAAAGTTTTTTTGGGGTATAGTGGCGTTTGGATTTTCTGTATTGTTGTTCTTTGACCCACTTGGTCATATTAGGGCAGTCGAACTTATTTCAGGGATTTATCTGATAGTTTTTGCTGTATCAATGGCATTGGAGTGTATAGATAGTTTTCTTGAAACTGATTATGCAAATAAAAAGGTAAAGCCCAAAATATCTCTTGCATTACCAATAGTTTTTGCGGCTTTTATTCCGTCAAGAGCCCTTAAATATATAAATGATAAGCTGGAATCCGGACAGATGGAAAAGGCAAAGTTTTCAAAGCCTGAAGACAGTTATGGCAAGTTAGAAATTTTTATACACTTAAAACAGGGATTGATAGAAGGTTTTGGACATTGTGATTTCTGTTTTGACGGAACGGTGTACTCCTATGGCTGTTACGACCAGCACTCGCAGAAGATGGGCGGTTTTATCTCCGGCGGAACAGCTTCTTTAACAAAAAGAGAGCCATATATTGAGCATTGTATGAGCTATGAAGAAAAAATGCTGGTGGGATTTTCGCTGGAACTGGGTCGAGATGATTATATGAATCTTAAACGTGAGATAGATAGGATGCTAAAACAAACTGAAGTCTGGGAAAGCGACCTCCAAATTGCAGAAAAAGAGGGCCGGCCGGCGGAGGAACAGAAAAAGTGCAATGATCCGGCAAGCGAGCTTTACCGGGCTTCCGGTGCTTCATTTGTTAAGTTTATTGATGGACAATATAAAACTTATTTTGCATTAGGCTCTAATTGTGTTATGTTTACATACGATATTATGAAAAATGCAGGGCTTGATAGTTTGGCTTTCAGCGGAGCTATCACGCCGGGAACGTATATGGCTCATCTTCAGGATTTGTATGAAATGAAAAACACAATAGTTACTGATATGCACGTATATAGTTATGGTAAAACAAAAAACTGATTTGTTATAGGACAAAGTTACTTTTTTATGACAAATTTATATATTTTATTTACATAATTGCAAAAATGAGATATACTACTATATATAGTGGTCTGAATGGACGGATTTTGATGTTTTTACAATGGATTGTGGCTGCTTTTGATTAATATTTAAGGAGGGCTGTGTATGCGTTGCATGTATTGCGGACATATAGACAGTAAGGTTGTGGATTCCCGGTCAACAGATGATGGCACGGCAATAAGAAGGCGAAGGGAATGTTTAAACTGCGGCAAGCGTTTTACTACATACGAAAAGATTGAAAGTGTTCCTATAATAGTTGTTAAAAAAGATAAATCAAGACAAAGTTTTGATAGGGAAAAGCTGGAACGTGGAATTTTGAACGCCTGTGCCAGCCGCCCGGTGCCTCTTCAGACTATTGATTCTATGATTAGCGACATAGAGAGCGCGCTTCATAATACTTTGCAAAGAGAAGTTTCAAGTGAAAAAATCGGTGAAATGGTAATGGAGCGTCTCAGAGATATTGACGAGGTTGCTTATGTTAGATTTGCGTCGGTTTATAAGCAATTTAAAGATATTGAAACTTTTCAGGAGGAGCTTAAAAAACTTTCTCAGAACAAGAATTGATATAATGATTTAACATAAGCAGTATGGTGAAAATTATATATTTTGATAAAGCCTGAGTGAATTTTACTTTATAACATTCAGGTTTTTTTGTTTGTTTTATTGTAATTATAATATATATTTATGTTTTTTAGGAAATTTACTGATTGACTAATCGTATACAAAAATGCTATAATACATTATATATATAATAGATTGAAAGGTGATGGATGGAATGAAAAAGAAAAGTATGAGTTTTATTTGCACTTTATTTTGTTTATTATTGGGGATTGTTATATTCCTTGGTATGTCTTTATGCGTATATGCTGAAGGCAGCCGTGATTTAATAAACAGCGCTGCAGGTCAGGGGATAGAGCGTACATAGAGTATCAGGGAGACAATATGCTGAGTGTTGGACTTCAGCGGCAGCAATATGTAAACGTATATATGTTTTCCGGTGAGACAGCATATTTTGGCAGCAGTGTTGCTAAAGCAGGTTCAATTGAGGTGACAGACCCAAAAGGTGAGACCGTATTATATGATGTTAACGCGGCGGGAAATGGATTTATAGGAAGCATAACTAGTGAGGCGGCAGGTCCGAATTATAATGGTTTAATTTCTGGCGGATATAATCCTATTTCATTTGTTGCTGATAGAAACGGTATATATAAATTTATATTTTACAGCAGCAATTATAGTTCTTCAAAACCTAATAATTCTACTAATCCTACAGCAACAAAAGTTTCTGACGATAATTTTGTTGCTAATCAAAAAGACGCCGCTATAGGAGCATGGGATGTTACCGTTGTTGGGACAGCGGGAGACGGTACTGCTGAAGTAAAGACCGGCAGAATGTATGCCGACTATTTGTCGTTAAACATGGGGGCAAATGAGCGTAGCCTATATTCAAAAGTCTATGTTTTAACATCTGATGGATATATATATTATACAGACTTTAACGGAATAGACCCGTTTGGGTTTACATTTTTCGGAAATAACAGAGGTCTTGTATCATCCAGAACCAATATGTCGCTTTATCATTCAATGGAGGATGCGATCACAAGCGGTAATACACCGGACCTGAATAATTTTAGAGATATAACCGACAAAAATGGAGCAAAGGACGGAATGTATCTGCCGGGACCCGGCAATACGTCGACCCAGCTTGATTCCTCGTTTAAAATATTTTTTAACGAACCAAGCGGTGAGCTTCCTGATAGTATAAAGCCGGCGCCTCAGCCGCCTGGAACTATTGATTATTTAAAATTTGAAGGAAGCGTGTTAGACTCAAATGGAAATATAATCGAAAATGAAGGCTATGTCGGCGGCGGTGGATATTTTATTATAAATGCCAGCAAAGTTTCAAACTTTGAGGTTAAAATTGATTTGAGCAATATATATTATAAGACAAATACAGAAGGAAAAATAGACGAAAATAATTTTATATATGAATATCCCGTGGGCAGCGGAAATTATATGAGTATGAAAGATGACTCTACGATTGTTATTGATAATATATCAGAATATATTAATGCGGGTACAGTAGTAATCGGAAACTCTTGTGTAGAGGGGATAAACAGAATATTCTGGAATGGCTGTGATGAAAACGGACGTGTTCTTCCTGCCGGAACTTACTTTGAGGCGGGAAAGGGAAACGCGGTGGCGATTCCAAAAGCCGGAGAATATCACTTCCCTCTGATAGATGTTGAAAACTTGCCGAATGGTCTAAAGATTACCCGGCTGAATACTCCGGATACCTTTAGTAAAGAACAGAGAGATTTTGTAGATAATCATAAATCTTATCTATATTATAACAACATTGAAAACAGTGTGTTGAGAACCGGAAATTATAATGGCGTTGACCGCCAAAAAATCTGGACTGTTGCGGATAAGCTTAATAAACGTTCCGGTGTGAACACGGAGGTGAGCGGCGCCTGCATTGTGACAGGCAGGAGTGCTGATAAAACAGTGCTTGATTTTTGGACAGACTTGCGATTGTCTGATGATGCCGGAACTAAGAGTAATCCTGTTGAATTAATAGACAGAACCGACAGTGTTGAGAGCATGCTTCTTGCAGGATTTACATTCTTTGATTATGACTTCAGCGGAACTTATGATATGTTGACAAACGACTATGCTCTGTCAAATGTCAAGGTCGAACTTCTGGACAATAGTGGAAACAGTATTGCGGAGACGGTTTCCGATTCCAGAGGTTTTTATACCTTTGTTGTTCCGGATAAGTCGGCCCAATATACAATAAAAGTAACTCTTCCGAATGATACATATTTCTGTACAACCGCAAATATGGAACAAAGTACTGTTCCTCAAGATATAGTGGTTGGGCAAACCGCTTCGGTTGAAGACGTTGGTTTTCTGGCTAGAGAGGCAAGCCCGATTCGTATAAATAAAACCTGGGCAGTGCCGGATGAAGAACAGCCAAAAATGGATGTAGAATTTTTGATTGAAGGCCGGGATCAAAATGGGGACGAAAATTCACCGGTGCTTTATTCAAGAACTGCAGTTGTAAAGGATTCTGAGGGATATTCAACTTTGGTTGAAGGTCTTCCGGCCGTAATATTTGTTAATGGAAACGAGGTAGACTTAAGCTATACTGTTAAAGAAGTGACAGATATACCGGGATTTACCGGCACTATAACTTCTGAGACCGGTGGTCTTGTATGGGATTGTGTGAATAAACCTGAGGATATTAGTTTTACTGTTGAAAAGACTTGGTCAGTCGCATCGAATTTTACTAAACCGGATGATATAACTGTCAGTTTGATGAAGAAAAATGAAAAAGGTGAGTTAGTAAAAGTTGATGGTGTTCAGGATCAGCCTCTTAATAATTCAAATAACTGGAAAGCGACTTTTGAGCCGGTTCCAAAGTATGAGGAATACGTTGAAAATGGGGCAGCCAAATACAGAGCAATAGACTATACTGTTGTTGAGAACAATATACCAAGCGGATTTGCAGCGTCTATACAAAAGTCTGCTATAGAAACAAAAACAAATACTTTTATTGTAACTAATACTGCTGAAGGTTCAGTTAAACTAATAAAAGTAGATAAGGAAACATCTTCACCTCTGCCTGGAGCCGAGTTTAAATTGGTGCAGCTTGATGAAGACGGTATTAGTTATCTTGACGTTAATAAATTAAAGCCGGTATATGATTCTTTAAATGAAATCGAAAAGTATCAATACGATGAAAATTCAACTATCGATAAATTAGTTACAAATAAAAATGGTGAAATTATTGTAGAAAATTTATCTATGGGAACATATAATTTCATTGAGACAAAGGCTCCTGAGGGATATATTACTCCTGCAGAAAATGAGGCGAAGTCAAGTGATATGGTTCTTGGCAGCGGAGTAAATTCATCTCAAGTGAAAATGGAAAACTCTTTAAATATCACTCCAACTCCGATACCTACAGCAACATCGGCACCGACAGAAACTCCAATGCCAACGGCAACAGCGACACCTGAGCCAACAGCAACGGCGACACCGGTTCCAACGGCAACAGCGACACCTGAGCCAACGGCAACGGTGACACCTGAGCCAACAGCAACGGTGACACCTGAGCCAACAGCAACGGCAGAACCTGAGCCAACGGCAACGGTGACACCTGAGCCAACGGCTACAACAGAACTTGAGCCAACGGCAACGGCAGAACCTGAGCCAACGGCAACGGCAGAACCTGAGCCAACAGTAACAGCAGAGCCTGAGCCAACGGCAACGGCGACACCTGAGCCAACAGTAACAGCAGAGCCTGAGCCAACGGCAACAACAGAACCTGAGCCAACGGCAACGGCAGAACCGGAACCAACGGCAACGGCAGAACCTGAGCCAACGGCAACAGCTGGACCGCAGCCGGGCGATATTGTTTCTATAAATGTATCAAAAATATGGGAAGACGCAGAAGGCACCGCGAGTCTAACTCCACCAGCGGAACTTGATGGAAGTCAAATAGAAATTGTTCTTATTAAAAACGGAGTAAGAACTGAGCAAAGTCTTGTATTAAACAATGAAAACGGATTTAATGGAAGTTTTAATAATCTCAATAGATTTGATGAATCAGGAAATGTTATAGACTATTCAGTCCAAGAAGTTAACGCTCCGTTTGGTTATTGTGCATTCTATGAAAATGACGGAATCAACAGCTGGACCGTTACAAATGCACAGGCGAATATTACAGGAAAGGTATTCTATGATGCTTTGAATAACGGTGTTTATGATTTGGATACCGATTCGTTTATTAAGAATGCAAAAGTAGTTCTTGAGGATGAAAATGGAAATCAGGTTGGAGAAGCTGTTTTAACTGATGAAAACGGATATTATTTCTTTAGCCGTGTACCGGTGAATGATGATGGAACTGAAACAAAATATACAGTTAGGGTCATTTCCCCTCTTAATGATGTGAAGTGTACCACAACTGAGACCGGAAACCAGACTGAAGAAATTATAGGCGGTTCTTTAAATGTGACACAGAGCGTTGCGCTCTCTAAGACAGATATGATTATAGACGCTTCTGACACAGGTCTGTATGGAGATGTTAAGGATTTAGAGGAACAGAATATAAACGTTGCGGTTAAAAAAGTTTGGGAAGATAATAATAACCGTAAGGGTAAACGTCCTCAAGAATTGGAAGTATATTATACCTTGAAAAACAAAGAGGGTATCGTTATAATTTCTAAAACTTTGATTCTGAATGAAGAAAACAATTGGCAGGAAGAGTTTATAATGCCATACCGTGCAATTGAAGATTCTGAGGTTGTGGAGACCCAAGTTGACGGATATAAGGAGCCCAAAATAACAAGTACAGTTGATAAAGAGAGTGAAAAGTTTATTATAACTGTAAGGAATTCAATTGTTTCAAATTCAAGTTCAGGCGGCAATGGAGGCAAACCTACTGGAGGAAGCACGGGCACAGAGACGGGCGCACCGTGGCCGACATCTACTGCTAAACCGAATCCAAATGTATCGGCAACTCCTAAACCGGAGATTCCTGAACTTGATAAGACGAACCATTACGCTTATATTATAGGGTATCCTGAAGGCGATGTAAGACCTCAAAATGATATATCGCGCGATGAGGTAGCTACAATATTCTTTAGAATGCTGACGGATGATTCGAGAAATGAATTTTGGATGATTACAAATCCATATACTGATGTTCCGGCAGACATGTGGTCAAATAATGCAATATCGACGATGTCGAACGCGAAAATACTGACCGGTGACCCGGATGGAAAATTCAGACCCGCTGACAGCATAACACGTGGCGAGTTTGCAGCTATAGCTGCCAGATTCAGCAGTAAAGAGTATAATGGCGAGAATATGTTTACTGATATAATCGGTCATTGGTCTGAGGAATATATTAACCGTGCCGCACAAGAAGGCTGGATTTCAGGTTATCCGGACGGAAGCTTCAAACCGGACCAGTACATAACCCGTGCTGAAGCGATGACTCTTGTTAACAACATTTTAAACCGTCACGCCAAAGAGAGCGGTTTGCTTAATGATATGTTGAAATGGCCAGATAATGTGCCCGGAGAGTGGTATTATACCGCTGTCCAGGAAGCTACAAATTCACATTATTACGACCGTGACAGCGACGGATATAACGAGACATGGACAGAAATCAGAGAACCGCGCGACTGGGTTCAGCTTGAAAAAACTTGGTCGGACGCTAACAGTGCCGGCAGTGAAGATTCGGTTTATAGCGGAGAGTAATATTTAAAATAAATTTTCTGCAATAACCGTTTTGGAAAAAAATAATAAAACCCTTGACAAAAGGGGTTTTGAGTGTTATCATAATAGAAGTAAATGATATTGGGCAGAAGAGTGAGGGAAACCTCACTCTTTTGCATTGTATTATCAAAGTTAATTGTTGGTATTGAGAATTCAGAGAGGAGTTGTGGTTTTGGGAGCGATGACGTTTTCAAAGATTGAAAAGATTATATTCGACCTTGCGGAGCCGATAGCTGAAGAGAATGGGATTTATATCTATGATGTAGAGTTTATAAAAGAAGGCGGACATTGGTTTTTAAGAGTGTATCTGGATAAACCGGAAGAAAATGAGTATATATCTATTGACGAGTGTGAGGAGTTCTCTAGAAAGCTCAGTGACGTTTTGGATAGGAGTGACCCTATATCGCAGAATTATTATCTTGAAGTTTCCTCACCGGGAATAGAGAGAAAAATAAGACGTGCTGAGCATTTTGAAGCCAGCAAGGGCGAGATTGTTGATGTCGGTCTTTACAAAGCAATAAACGGCAGTAAAACGCTTACAGGTGAACTTATGGGTCTTGATGACGAAGATAATGTGCTTTTGAAGATAGACGGCGAGACTGTGAAGATACCTATCAAACAGACTACGGTTATTAGGACTCATTTTGAATTTTAGTCTTTGCCGAGCTGTTTAAAATTAATTAAATATGTATATCAAATTTCACATATTATATAGAGAGGATGTTTAAGAAAAAATGAGCGCAGAGTTGTTTAATTTGTTGGACGAGATAGAAGAAGAGAAAGGTATAAGTAAGGACGTTGTGCTGGACGCGCTTGAAAGCGCGCTGATATCGGCATACAAAAAGAATTTTGGCGCGGTTGAGGATATAAACGTTAAATTTTCCGATGACGGTGATATAAGAATTTTTGCTAGAAAAGAAGTTGTAGAAGAGGTAGAGGACAGGGAAACACAGATTTCTTTGGAGGACGCTCAAAAAATTAAAGGTGATTATAAGGCTGGAGATGTTGCAGAATTTGAGGTAACACCTGATTCATTCGGCAGAATAGCCGCTCAGACCGCTCGTCAGGTTGTTTTTCAGAGAATACGCGAGGCTGAGCGTGAGAAAATGGTAGATGAATACAGTGACCGTGAGAATAGTATCGCGAGTGCTATTGTCAGAAAAATAGAGCGCAGAAATGTTATGCTTGAAATTGACGGCGCCGAATCTGTTCTTATGCCGAACGAACAGGTGAAACATGATAACTATAGAGTTGGTGAAAGATATAAAGTATTTGTTGTTGAAGTAGCTGATAGTATAAAAGGCGTGCATTTGGTTGTTTCACGTTCGCATCCCGGTTTGGTAAGATGTTTGTTTGAACTTGAGGTTCCGGAAATTGCACAGGGAATAATTGAATTTAAAGGAATTTCCAGAGAGGCAGGTTCAAGGTCTAAAATCGCTGTTGCTTCTACTATGGATAATGTTGATCCTGTTGGAACTTGTATCGGACCTAAGGGAATGAGAGTTCAAAATGTTATTGATGAATTAAGAGGAGAAAAAATTGATATAATCAGATATAGTGATGATCCGGCGGAGTATGTTTCAAACGCACTCAGCCCGGCTGATGTTGTATCGATAGAAGTCTTTCCTGAAAATAAAATGTGTAAGGTTGTTGTTCCTGAAAGCCAGCTGTCTTTGGCTATCGGCAAGGAGGGGCAGAACGTTAGATTAGCGGCAAGGCTTACAGGTTGGAAAATAGATTTGAGTTCTATTCCGGACAATGAGATAAAGAAAGGTGACAAAACTCTGGAAGCTGCTTTTGAGCAGTTGGGAAATGAGCTTTTAACCGAAGAGGATATGGAAAATGAGGTTTCGGAGATTTTGAACGACAGTTATTGAGTTTATTATATTGGAGGGAAATATGCCGACAAGAATGTGCGCAGTTTGCAGAAAACGTTTTGAAAAATCAGAACTGAACAGAGTTGTAATGTCAGAGTCGGGTGAGATTTTTTATGACCGTACAGGAAAGGCCCAAGCCCGAGGTTTGTATATTTGCAGAGAATGTGTGAGAGAAGCGGAAAAAAAGCGTGTTTTTGAGCGTGAATATAAGCGCAGAGTTGAGCCGTCGGTCTATGAGAGATTTGTGTCGGAGGTGGAGTCTGGGTGAGTGATGAAAAACTATTGCGGTTTATCGGTCTTGCTATGAAAGCCGGAAAGCTTATGCTTGGAGACGGCAGGGCTGTTGAATCTATAAGGGCAGGGAAGGCAAAATTAGTTTTAATTTCCAAAGACGCTTCCGATAATACTAAAAAGAAATATAGAAATATGTGTGAGTATCGGAATCTTAAATTATTGGATATATTTTCCGACAGAAATGAATTTGGTCAGTGTATAGGCAGAGATTTTGCGGTAGTGGCCGCAGTTGAGGACGATGGATTCGCAAAGAGAATCGTTGAACTTGCAGAAAGGGTTGATGAATAATATGGAAAAAATACGAGCTTATGAGTTATCAAAAATATTTGGGTTTCCCAGTAAGAATATAGTTAATGTTCTTCATGAATATGGGGTATCAACAAAAAATCATATGAGTGCTCTGTCAGAGTATGAACTTGATGTTATTTTTGAATACTATACTCAGAAGAATCAAGCAAAGGATTTTTCTATCTTTGATAAAAAGAAAGAAGAGCCAAAAGAAGCAGCTGAAAATGTTAGTGATAACGAAGACTTCACTCCGGTTCCGGAAATAGAAGTAGGCAGAAAGCTGCGTACTGTTGATACGCGCGTCAATAATGTGGATCTTGACCGCATTGATGATGAAAAAATTGAGGAGCTTATTCCTGAAAACGTTAAACAGGGAGATAAGAAGCAGAAGATAAATCAGAAAAAGAAACAGCAGCAGAGACAGCAGCACAGCACTAAACAAAAACGCAAACCTGAAAATGTTATAAAAAAGGTTGAAAAGAAAGAAAAGAAGGTTGAGCCGCTCAATGTGCTGGTACCAAATGAAATAACCGTAGGCGAACTGGCTTCCAGAATGAAAAAGTCTCCGGCAGAGATTATAAAAAAGCTGATGCTTTTGGGTATTATGGCTACTGTAAATGAAACTTTGGATTTTGACACAGCTTCACTTATGGTAGAAGAATTTGGCGGAATCGTTGAAAAAGAAATAATTTTAACGGATGAGGAAATACTATTTGATGACTTTGAAGATACAGCTGAACAGCTCAAGCCGCGTTCACCGGTTGTTGTTGTTATGGGCCATGTTGACCACGGTAAAACATCACTTCTTGACGCTATCAGAGACACAAATGTGACAGAGGGAGAGTTCGGCGGTATTACTCAGCATATTGGTGCTCACAGAGTACGTGTAGGAGAGAAAAAGATTACGTTCCTGGATACTCCGGGACATGAAGCGTTTACGGCTATGCGTGCTAGAGGTGCGCTTGTTACTGATATAGCTATACTGGTTGTTGCCGCAGACGATGGAATTATGCCTCAGACAATTGAAGCTATTAACCATGCCAAAGCGGCTGAGGTTTCTATCATTGTAGCTATTAACAAAATAGATAAGGACGGAGCTAACCCTGATAAGGTTAAGCAGGAGCTTATGGAACACGGTCTTGTTCCTGAGGAATGGGGCGGAGATACAATATGTGTTGAGGTTTCAGCAAAGAAGAGACAGAATATAAAAGAACTGCTTGAAATGGTACTGCTTGTTGCTGAAATGAAAGAGCTTAAGGCTAATCCTGACAGAAAAGCTAAAGGAACAGTTATTGAGTCGCAGCTTGACAAAGGCAGGGGTTCCGTTGCTACTGTGTTGGTACAGAACGGTACTTTGCATGTCGGCGACTATGTTGTAGCCGGAACCGCGTCAGGTAGAGTTCGTGCTATGAATAACGATAAGGGAAAGTCTGTTAAAAAGGCCGGACCGTCTATCCCTGTTGAAATTTTGGGATTGTCTGAGGTACCTGAGGGCGGAGACGAATTTTATGTTGTTGAAGATGAGAGAAAGGCCCGCAGTGTTGTTGAGAACAGAAAGTTCCAGGAGAAGAAAGAAAAGCAGAAGAGCGCTACGGCTATATCGCTTGATAATTTGTTTGAGCAGATTGAAGCCGGCAAGATGAAAGACCTAAATATTGTCGTAAAGGCTGATGTTCAGGGAAGTGTTGAAGCTGTTAAACAGTCTCTTGAGAGAATTTCAAATGATGAAGTCCGCGTAAACGTTATACATGGTGCGGTCGGAGCTATCAATGAGTCTGACGTCATGCTGGCGAGCGCGTCCAACGCTATAATTGTTGGATTTAATGTCCGTCCTACAAACGGAGCAAGCGATGCTGCTGAAGACGCAGGGGTTGACCTTCGTATGTACCGTGTTATATATGACGCGATTGAGGATATTGAAAAAGCTATGAAGGGTATGCTTGAGCCGACATTCCGTGAAGAAGTTACCGGCCATGTAGAAATAAGAACCACATTTAAGGTTTCAGGCGTAGGAACTATTGGCGGGGCATATGTTTTGGACGGCAAAATCAGAAGAGACAGCTTGGTGCGTGTTGTTAGAGACGGTATTGTTATACACGAAGGTGAGCTGAATTCACTTAAGAGATTTAAAGATGACGTTAAGGAAGTTAACGCAGGATATGAATGCGGTCTTAGCGTCAGCAATTATAATGATATAAAAGACGGAGATATTATAGAAGCATATATTATGGCACAGGTTGAACCCGAATAATCTGTGCCGTAAAGGCTCGGATAAGAGGAGATATTTATGGCTAATTACAGCAGAACCGACAGGGTTTCAGAAGAGATAAAAAGAGAATTGTCAGCAATAATACGCGATTTGAAAGACCCGCGTCTGCCGCAGATGGTATCTGTGGTTTCGGTGCGCGTCACAAAGGATTTGAAGTTTGCTAAAGCAAACATCAGCGTTATGGGTGATGAAAAAACTAAAAAGGATGCGTTTGCAGCACTTAAAAGTGCGGCCGGGTATATTAAAAAAGAGGTCAGCAAGAGATTGAATCTGCGCCAAACGCCTGATTTTACTTTTGTTGAAGACGATAGCATTGAATATGGAGCCCATATAGAGGAGCTTTTGAAAAATTTATAGTTGTGAACTGCATTAGGACAGACGTATGAAAAGAGGTACTATATGTTTGAAAAACTGATTCCAATAATAGAAAAGGCAAATAAAATTGCAATATTCACCCACACTCATCCTGACGGAGATGCTATGGGAAGTTCTTATGCACTAAAATTGGCGCTTACGTCAATTGGGAAATGCTGTAAGGTATTTTTGCTTGATGACCCTGACGCTTCCGCATTTGGACTGATTATTAAAGGTGATGATATCGAACTGTCACTTGAGGATTGTGATTTAGCCATAGCGCTTGACTGTGCGGACTCTAAAAGGCTTGGAATGTATGAAGAGCCGTTTATGAGTCATCCTAACTCGATAGCTATAGACCATCATGTTACACATGTTGAATTTGCTAAATCGGGGACTGTGTATTCTGATATTTCATCTACATGTGAGCTGATGTTTAATCTATTTAAAGAAATGGATATCAGTATAAATAAAGAAATAGGAAATAATATATACGTCGGTCTGGCGACAGACACAGGCAATTTTAAGTATTCATGTATCAGCGGAGATACCTTAAGGGCAGCAGGAGAATTGATAGATTTGGGTGTGGATTTTGCGAGCATATCAAAGGCTGCATTTGATACAAAGCCTAAGGCGTATTACGATTTAATGGGGATTGCTATAGGAAAGCTGAGAATGGTATGCGATGGCAAAGCTGCAGCGCTCTATTTGGAATCTGAAGATTTTAAAAAAGCGGGAATAAAAGAATCAGAGGCCAATGGTATAGTTAATATACCAAACAGTATTGAAGGAGTAGAGGTTGGGGCGTTTATAAGAAAGCGTGACGATGATGAATACAAAGTGAGTCTTCGTTCAAATAAATATATTGACGTTTCAGAAATTGCCGCTGAGAGAGGCGGAGGCGGACATGTGCGTGCAAGCGGATATAGTGTAACCGGAAAAACTGTGGATGAGATAATTCAGGATTTAGCAGAGGGATTGGATAAAAGATGGCAGGATTAAGCGGTATTATAAATGTTTATAAACCTAAAGGTATCACATCCCATGATGTTGTTTATAAGCTTAGAAAAATTCTGGGAATTAAAAAAATTGGGCATACGGGAACTCTTGACCCGGATGCAGAAGGTGTTCTGCCAATGTGCATAGGCAGAGCGACAAAGACTGCGGATATGCTCACCGCTGCCGATAAGGAGTATATGGCCGAGGTTACGCTTGGTTTCTCAACTGATACTCAGGATTCATCAGGCTCTGTTATAAAATCTGTTGATATGGATGATTTTATTGTTAGTTCTGACGACATTGAAAACGCGGTTACTAAATATATAGGCGATATAAATCAGCTTCCGCCAATGTATTCAGCTATAAAAATTGGCGGTAAAAAGCTGTATGAGCTGGCAAGACAAGGGATTGAGATAGAACGCAAACCTCGCTTTGTAAAAATTAACAGTATTAAGCTTTTGGATTTTTATCCAAATAAAGAACATGTGATGAAATTTAAGATGCTTGTGTCATGTTCAAAAGGAACTTATATCAGAGCGCTTTGTAACGACATAGGTGAAGATTTGAAGTGCTTTGCGCATATGTCAGGACTTGTCAGAACTAAAAGCGGCAGATTTGATTTGGAGCATTCGTATAAACTGAGTGAAATAGAAAACATGGCGGCAATCGGCAATATGTCGTTTTTTACACCTGTAGACGAGGTGTTTTCCGAGTATGGAAAACTAGTACTATCAGATAATGCTGCCTTTAAGATGTGCAACGGGACACAGGTTAAAAGCCCTGCTGAAGCAAAAGACGGCGTTACATATAGAGTATATGATATTAATGGTAAATTTCTTACTATCTCACGTGCGGAGAATGGAAAAATGAAGATATTAAAGACATTCTATCAGGATTAATTGGAGGTGTGAGCGTGGAGTATTACGCACAGGATGAGTTGTTCAACAAGCATGATTTGGATAATCTGCAGCTGAAAAATACAGCTGTTGCGCTGGGTGTTTTTGACGCTATGCACTTAGGTCATCTTGAGATAATAGATGATGTTGTAAAATATGCAAAGGAAAACGGTCTTAAATCAGTAGTATATATGTTTCGTAATATTCCTAAGAGTGTTATTACCAATACGGATATAAAAAATGTTAACCTGTTCAAAAAGAGACTACATATTCTCTATGAAAGAGGGGTTGATATTGTTGTTGCCGAGAGGTTCACATCCGAGTATATGAAAATGGAATATGCGGATTTTATAAAAACTTATCTAGTGGAAAAATTCGACGCCAAATATGTTTGTGCAGGATTTAATTATCACTTTGGATATAAGGGGTTGGGGAATACAGAATCTCTCAAAGAACTCTGCGGAAAATATGGCATAAAGGTACATATTGCAGAGTGTAAGGCTCTTGAAAAACCTGTGTCTAGCACTCTTTTGAGAAAACTTATTGCTTCAGGAGAGATGGAGGAAGCAGCAAAATATCTAGGGCGGCAGTTTTCGGTTACCAGAAAGGTAGAACATGGAGAAAACATCGGACATAAGCTGGGGTTTCCTACTGCCAATATACAACTTCCTGATTTTCATGTTGTACCCAAGTTCGGCGTTTATATTACAAAGGCGAAAGTTGGCGGAAAGTGGTATAAAGCTATAACAAATGTTGGAGGAAAACCGACAGTCGGGACAAATAAGCCATGTATTGAAACATATATGCTTGACTTTGAAAACGATATATATGGAGAGGAAATAGAAATAGAGTTTTATCATTATTTAAGACCTATTTCCAAATTTGAAAATATTGAGGCTTTAAAAAAACAGTTGGCTCAAGATAAAGAGTCAGCAAGAGTTTATTTTAATGAAAAATAAAGTTAGCTGAAAGCGGAAATAGACTGCGTTATATGCAGTGGGTTTCGCTTTCTTTTTTGGGGAGTAAGATAATGAGTGAAAAAGTAAATAAATATGAAATGGACATGTGCAGAGGTCCAATTTTAAAGAAAATGCTGATTTATGCCATTCCGCTAATGTGTTCAAGTATACTCCAGCTTATGTTTAACGCTGTTGATATCGTCGTTGTGGGGAAATTTGCCGGTGATAATTCTCTGGCAGCTGTAGGTTCTAATACTTCAATAATTGGTCTCATAACCAATTTATTTGTGGGTCTTTCAGTAGCTGCTAATGTTCTTGTGGCAAGATTTTATGGAGCAAAGGACGAAAAGGCTCTTGAACAGACTGTACATACTTCAATGCTTCTCAGTCTTTTCAGCGGTATAATTCTCTCGATAATTGGAGTAGCCGGCGCTAAGTGGATATTGGTTTTAATGCAGACACCTGAAGATGTTCTTCCCCTTGCAACGTTATATCTTAGAATATATTTTCTTGGAATGGCTGCTACGATGATATATAATTTTGGAAGTGCAATCTTAAGAGGCGTAGGGGATACTAAACGGCCTTTATACTTTTTGTTTGGTGCCGGAATAGTTAATGTTATATTAAATCTTTTATTTGTAATTGTATTTCATATGGATGTAGCTGGAGTGGCTATTGCCACTGTAATTTCACAATGTATATCGGCTTTTTTGATAGTTCGTTGTCTGATGAAAGAAAACAGCGGTATACGTCTCAAGTTGTCTAAGCTTAGGATAAACAAAAATAAATTGCTGTTAATTTTTAAGATAGGACTGCCGGCTGGTTTTCAAGGAATATTATTTTCTCTTTCAAATGTGGTTATTCAGTCGTCAATCAATTCATTTGGTTCTGTGGTTATGGCGGGTAATGCGGCTGCACAGAATTTAGAAAACTTTGTGTATTTTGCTATGAATGCTTTCCATCAAGCCACAGTGACGTTTACAAGTCAGAATTATGGTGCTCTAAACTATAAGCGAATCAATAGAACTGTGATTCTAGGTGAAACATGTGTTGCTATAGTCGGAATTGTACTCGGAAATTTACTTGTTCTATGCGGCGGCGGACTTCTTGGCATTTATACATCAAGCCCGGAGGTTATAAGCGCAGGAATAGACAGACTTAATATAGTATCGCGAACATATGCTTTGTGCGGAATGATGGATGTTATGGTTGGTGCTTTGAGAGGTATTGGCTATTCGGTTATACCGATGATAGTTTCATTGGTCGGAGCGTGCGGCTTAAGGCTGGTTTGGATAGCCGCTTTGTTTGGAATAGAGCAGTATCATAATGTGACAACGGTATATTTATCATATCCGGTTTCATGGCTTTTAACTTTTATGATACATACATTATGTTTTGTTTTGCTAAAGCGTCATTTAGAAACGCATATGAAAAAATTCGGAGCGGGATATTAATCGCGTAAAAATATGTTTTTGAATGATTGTATTATTATAAAATGGTATTTATATATTAAAATTCATTAAAGTTTTACTGATTACTGTTTTAAAAATACTCCGATAATTTAACTTTAAAAAGTTTATTTTCTATTAAAAGCTTTTTTCGGAAATAGTAGATATAAAAATTGGGGGCTATACAACAGGTGTGTATAATGATTATGATAGATTTTTGACTATAGTATAATTTATAATAAAATAATATATTATACTATATTTTTGGTATCATTTAAACAGATCGGTCTGTCAAATAGACTGATCTGTTTTTTATGCAATTTATCCTCTAACGCTTTTTATGAAACTGCATATCTTATATTGTAAGAGTTTTATTTTTATTAAATATAAATTAGGAGGAATCACTTTGATTGAAGCAGAAAGATTAGTGTCTTCACGCCCGTTTATTATGTATTCGGGAACGGATGTCAGCGGAACCGTAGGGGGTAATCCGAGTGTTCAAAGTTACTGTGGCTTGGATTATACAGCCGCGTCCCGCTATCGTTTAGACAGACCTGATCATAATCAAATATTTCAATTTTTTGGAAATATATTAGGCAGTCAGAATAAACTTGTTTACTGTCTTGATAAATTTGCAGACGGTCCATATAATGACGTGCCATATGAGAGCCGTCCGTTTGAAACACTTTTTCCGGGGGCAACGGAGAGACAAAAAGAAATGTTGGGATGGATTTTGGCAAATACATTTCCGGCTGTGAGCGCGGCTGCTACATTTGCGCTTGCCGGAGTAGATCCGACAGCAGCACCGGTTCTTGACAATAATGATGCGTATGCAGCCGTTCAAGTATCATTATGGGTACTTTTGGAACAGATAGCGCTTGATGAAGTTAATTTTTTAGAGTGTACATCAGGCGAAACTCATCCAAAATCTGAAAGGCTGAGAATTACAGTTTTAGAATTGCTTCGCCTGGCCGGTCAATTTGTTGATAATGAGACGCTGCCTGAAATATCAATTACTCATACAGAGCCATGCTGTGGATTAACCTCATTTTTTAGCTGCTGTAATAATAGTACTTTACCGTCAGACGGCAGTTCTCCATATTTAGTTTTTGCGAATTGTCCTAACGAGGTCAGAACAATTTGCGGAAGGCTTCTGATAGGGCCGTTTCGTGTTTCATCAAGTTTCGCAGGACAGCCGACTATAACGGTTACGCCTTTCTGTAACTGTGGTGAAGATTACTCGGTATCATTTATGGATTTCTGTGGTAATCCAATTTCTAATCCTGTTATAGGACAGGAGTTTTATATTGCTATCAGAACTTGCAAAAGATTTTCGTGCTTTACTATAACCGCTTCATTTACTGGAAATATTACAAGAGTAATAACTTTAGAACCGCAGAGTACAGCATTAAACTATCAGCCTATAGGTACATCTTTTGAGGACCAGTCTATTACATTAAATGCTGAATTATGTATTTGTGTTGAGTATCCGGCATCATCTGAAAGTTTTGTTGATAATGGCAGGTTTGGTATAAATATAAATAATAACAACAACAATAATAACAATAACAATAACAATAATAATAGCGGAGGAGGGTATCCGGGTCAGTTCCCTTGTATACCAATTTGTTATCCGATTTGGCAAAATCCTCGTCCGCCGTATCCGCCGGAACCACCATATCCACCCGATCCGCCGTATCCGCCAAGACCACCGCGTCCACCATATCCGCCGTGCCCGCCATATCCACCATATCCGCCGTGTCCGCCATGTCCACCATGCAGACCGGAGCCGCCATGCAGACCGGAACCGCCATGCGGGCCGGAGCCACCATGCAGACCGGAACCGCCATGCGGGCCGGAGCCACCATGCAGACCAGAGCCGCCATGCAGACCAGAGCCGCCATGCAGGCCGGAACCACCATGTAGGCCGGAGCCACCATGCAGACCGGAACCGCCATGCGGGCCGGAACCACCATGCAGACCAGAGCCGCCATGCAGGCCGGAACCACCATGCAGGCCGGAGCCACCATGCAGACCGGAACCACCATGCAGACCGGAGCCGCCATGCAGACCAGAGCCACCATGCAGACCGGAGCCGCCATGCAGACCGGAGCCGCCATGCAGACCAGAGCCACCATGCAGACCGGAGCCGCCATGCAGACCGGAACCACCATGCAGACCGGAGTCGCCATGCAGACCGGAGCCGTCCTGTAAGTCAACTTCTGCTTGTGCTTCTAATCCACCATATAAGACAACTGCACATATTAAAAATGAAAAAACAGGAAGTCAGATTACTAATAAAAAGCACGGATTTTGATTTACAAACAAAAAAGCTCAATCTTAAAAAGATTGAGCTTTTTAATTTTAAATACAAATAATTTTATAATGCATACTTATGTTTATAAAATTCATAATCCTCTCTGTATTCGCCTGGCATTTCAGCATGTAGACGTCTTAAATATTCATGCCTGTCCAAAGCTCTCTTATCAGATCTTGCTTGTAGTATAGCAACTCCTATGTTTGAGCAGTGATCTGAAATTCTTTCCACATTACTGATTATTTCAAGAAATATTACCCCTGCTTCAACAGAACATTTCTTTGACTTAAGGCGTTTCATATGCTTGCGTTCTAACTTTTCCTGAATACCGTCTACAACCTCTTCAAGAGGTTCTATTTTACAGACCAAGGATATATCATCCCAAGTAAATGCCTGGAATGTAAGTTCCATAATATTTTCAACAGCGTTAAACAGAACTTTTAGACCTTCTTCTGCATCGGGAGAGAATTGTATTTTCCCGTTTATCAGCTTTTCAATACTCTCTCTAATATTGTCACAATAATCACCTATGCGCTCAATGTTGTTTACAAGATGAAAATATGCTGCTGATTTTTCATTATCAGACTGACTGAGCTGTGTATCGGAAACTTTTGTAAGATAAGCAGTCAGATTGATTTCATATTCGTCAAGAAGTTCTTCGTTTGCGAGAATTTTCTCAGATATAGACATATCTTTGTTCTTAATCATCTTTCGGCAGAGCATAACATTTTCTTTAGCTACTCCGCACATGTTTGACATTACAGTATGTACATTATTTATTGCTATGGATGGAGTAGAAAGAAAACGGTCGTCCAGTAATGCAAACGGACTTTCTGTTTCCTCGTGTTTTGTATCTTTGATTGTCTTTTGTGCAAGCCATACCAACAGCCTTGAAAATGGTAAAAGCATTATCGTTGAAGCGACATTAAATATAGAATGGAAAATCGATATATCTGTTGCATTTATTGCCGAATGCCAAAAAGGCAGGCCCAAGGTGTATTGTAATGCATAAATAACAACCATGAATACTATAGTGCCAATTATGTTAAAATAAAGGTGAATCATTGCGGCTCGTTTGGCGTTTTTACTTGCGCCAACAGAAGATAAAAGTGCGGTCACGCATGTACCAATATTCTGCCCCATTATTATTGGAAAGGCAGAGGAAAATACCACGGCGGTGCTGGAAGCTACAGCTTGAAGCATAGCAACCGATGCCGCGCTGGATTGTATAATGGCTGTTATTCCTGTTCCGATAAGAATTCCTATGACAGGATTATTTTGACCGGCAAATACATTCTGAAGCGATGGAATAGCGTTAAATACTACTTCCATAGAATTTGACATGTATTCCATACCAATAAATATAAGACCGAGACCGACTAAAAATTCGCCTATAGTTTTTATATTTTTCTTTTGGCAGAAGAAAAGAAGCCCTGCTCCTAAAATAATAGCAACGGGAGCCAGCGTTGTAGGTTTAACTATGGCAAGGTACCAAACATCTCCGGGCAAATCGTTTAAGCTGAGAATCCACGCTGTTATAGTGGTGCCGATATTGGCTCCCATAATAATTCCAACAGCCTGGCTTAAGGTAAGTATACCAGCATTAACAAAACCAACAACCATAACGGTTGTTGCTGATGATGATTGAGTAAGCGCCGCAACAACGGCACCTAAAATAACTGACTTAAATAAATTTCCGGTAACTTTCTCCATTATCTGACGAAGCTTGTCTCCGGCAGCTCTCTCAAGACCGGTACTCATGGTGTTCATGCCAAACAAGAACATTCCAAGACCGCCAAATAGTGAGAGAATTTGCAGCGCGATATCCATAAAGGACACCTCCATAATTTAATTTAACTCAACTTCCACCGACTATAATATATCATCTTATACGACAAAATACAACTCGTAATATTGCATATATTAGTGATAGTATTTCTTTAGGAAATTTAGTAAAATTTTTGTGTTAAAGAAAATAAATGGAAATATCGTGACTTATTTGAGAAGAATATAATTAAAAGAACCATGTATAGAAAAATACATGGTCTTTTTTTAAAAATAGTATTATTATATTTGAATTATAGTTAAATATATAAAACTGACATACCAACTCCGACCATATCATTGGGAACATCCCCAATTCTCCAGCCGGGTTCAGTAGTTTCGATATAATAGTATTGAATTCCATCTAAGGACAAATTACCGTTGCTTGAAGTCTGTAAACCTACAGCCATATGGTCTTCACTCACTAGGAGAACTGCACCATAACCTAGGAGTTTCAGCATTTTAGCCAAAAGCACCGCACTGTCTTCGCAGTCACCGCCTTGGTCGAATAGTGTTTCTATCGGGTATTTAGGGTATTCTATAACTCCTTTGTAGGTTAAATCATCTTGATATTCCAAGCTTTGAACAAAAGCTGATATAAATCCGGCTATATCATAAGAGGAGGCGAATCCATTGTTTACCGCCATATCTCTGAGAGTTTCAGCAAGAGTATAAACAGCCGTCTCGTCAGCCTCATCCTGAGCATATGCAGAGTAATTATTAGTTCTTGGTTTTGAAACAAAATAGTTATAGTCATAATATGAAATACTTACATCCAGTCTGAAAGTTTCTCCATAGAAAGGATAGTTCCATGAATACGACAACGATTGATAAGGTTTATCCTGATTAAGAGAAAATGAAATTCTTAAGTCTGTGTTGATTATACGTGATACCATTGCTGCGGCTTCAGAACGTAAAATATCTGAAGCTGGATAAAACGTTCCATATTCATCACTACCGGTTACAACTCCTGATTCATAAAGTTTTAATATCTCTTGATAATATGGATTTGACTCTCTGACATCAGGTATGGGAGATATTTCATTAATTTTTTGATAACAGTCAGGCAGAGCTTTAAATAACAAGTAAGCTAACTGTTCTCTTGATGCGGGGTTTAAGTATCTTCCGCTGAATTGATTTGGTTCTATTATCCCTTGGTTAACCGCATACTCAAGATATGGCATGAACCAAGTCATATTTGCCTGTCGGTTAACGGAGCCTACACCGTTTGTATTTATATAAACTCCGGTTTTTGGGGTTTGCGTCATAGAATCGCTGTCATTTATTTGAAAATTGCCGTTTCCGCTTATAGGATATGAATATTTGATATTGTTGTTATCAAGTGAGGCAACGCTTCCGCCAGAGTTTAATTTGTTAATTGTATTGCCGTAGTATTTAGCATTGAGTCTTGAAGCTACTGTTATTGCCTCTGCCAGTGTAATGTTTCCGTCGGGTGTAAACATATTATCGCCGGTTCCGGTCATTATTCCGTATTCATAAGCAAAGCCTACATAGTAATAATACCAATCGTCATCGTAAACATCAGCATATGTAGAAGAATCATAATAGTTTGTCTGTTCAAATTGTGGGAATATTTCGGCAAATGCTGTAGCAGAAACAGATGTTAATATACATAATACGAGAATAGTTGAAATAAATTTTAATTTATATTTTATCATGACGCACCTCACTTATATAGAGTGTGATTAATTGTCATCGTGATTTTTATCGTCAGACGGTTCGTTTATTTCATCGCTTTCAGAACTGTTTTCAGTATCGGGTTCAACCAAAGTAACAACAGCTTCTTCAATTCTGTGGTCAGCGACTTTGGTTACGTTTATTTTCATAGACCCGAAAGACAGCTCAGGCATTTCTCCATCTGCGGGGACTGTTCCAAGCTCATCTAATATTAATCCGGCAAAGGTGTTATATTCTTCGTCAGGAATATCTATACCAAGTTCTTCTTCAACGTCTTCAATTTCTGCGCAGCCCTGAATAAGCCAGCTGTCGTCTTCGCCGGGAAGTTTAACAATTTCTTGTTCCTCCTCAGGCTGATCGTATTCGCTGTACAGTTCACCGACTATTTCCTCAATCAAGTCTTCTTGTGTAACTATGCCTCTAAAACCGCCGTATTCATCAAGAACAATAGCGAAGTGAGCATTTTTATCCTGCATTTGAGAAAACATTTCGTCAGCTTTTATAGACTCAGGAACAAAATATGGCTCTCTTAAAATATCTCTAAGATTTCCATTCCTGTCTTTAAGTAAGAATTTGTAAAAATCACGGCTGTTCAGAACTCCAATGATATCATCTATAGCATTGCCGCATACTGGATATCTTGTATGGTTTGTTTCATTTATAATTTCTTCCCACTTATCAGGACCGTCATTTATCCACAAGATAACTGCGTCGGTTCTGTGAGTCATTATGTCTTCAACAGGTTTGTCGTCCATTTCAAAAATATTATGTATCATTTCTTTTTCATCGTCATCAATGGCGCCGCTTTCTGACCCGATATCAACCATCATTCTGATTTCTTCCTCGGTGACGTCATCATCGTTTTCGTCTGGCCGAATACCAAAGATTTTCAAAATAATTTTTGATATAATTCGAGGAATCCATACAAATGGTATACTCAAATATGTTACAAAGATTGAAATGGGAGTTAAGGCTACAGAAATACTTTCAGAGTATTTTCCGGCCAAACCTTTTGGAACAAAAATTCCAAATATTAAATATACTAAAGTTGTAATGAAAGAAATAATTACAAAACTCAATATACAAGCAGCAATGATATTTATATTAAGCTCGGTAAAGTACGAAACCAGCGGAATCAAATACATATATATTGCACATCCGCCTATTGAGAGCAGTAGTAAGCTGTTTATAAATTGAATAGACGCTACAAAATCCCCTGAGTTTCCATCGAGAAATTTTGAAAGCCGTATGGCTTTTTTGTTTCCGCTGTCTGCTAGTTTTTTAAGTTTTGCATCATTTACTACAATTGTTGACTGTTCGATTAAAGTAAAAAACATACTTAAACCAAACAAAATCAAAAGAATCACCCATAACGATTGCGTAGGGGGCAACGTGTCCAAAAATAATCATCCTTCCGGGCGAACATAACCCATAATAATTTTTATTGTCCATCAGTATAACAGAAAATGCGATAAAAGTCAAATTCTATATTGTAAACGTTTAGTTAACTTTTAAGGTATATCCGTTATATTTATAAAATCTTTAATAATTTTATTTTCTAATCCTATATATCTAAAACAATATTTTTGAAACTTGAAACTTTAATTAGAACTAAAATAGAAATATTTTATAAAGAATAAGTTAGCTAAATAATACAATAAAATATTTTTATAAACTTAAAGAAGTTTTATTACAGGATTGCAGAAACTAATCCACAGTATCTAATAACGTTATAGTATATATCCTTAGAATGGAACAATATTAACTACTACTTTATTATACGAGTTGTAAGATATGTCTTATAAAAAATATAAAATAAGTATATTTAAATGATTGTATTGCAAGCATCGGTAGGTGTGACCACATTTTTCTTAAAAGTGCGTGTTATATATATTAACTTGTTTTGCCATAACTTGCGATGTCATTAATATGTATACTCAATGCGGACAAAGTCCGCCGCGTTAGGCGCGCAGCCGCGGAAAAATAATAACTATATTGTATTTAATTATTATAATATAAGCAAATTTTATTTATTATGTAATTATTTATGTCAACTCAAAATTATTTTTGTTATATAATTTATTACAAGCTGTGGTTCACATAGAGCCACAGCTTGTAATATTAAAATAAACATTCATTCTTTTTTTATATCAACACCAAGATTTTTAAGCTTTTCAACAAAGTTTTCATAACCGCGTTCAATGTGTTCAATATCATGAATTTTACTTGTTCCATCGGCTTTTAGCGCCGCAGCAACTAACGCGGCGCCGGCTCTTAAATCGGTTGCTTTGACTTCCGCTCCGCTGAGACGTTTTACGCCTTCAATAAAAGCGGCGTTGCCCTCTGTTTTAATTTTGGCTCCCATACGGCAAAGTTCAGGAATATGGGCAAATCTGTTTTCAAAAATGGTTTCAACGACCATTCCGTTGCCATCACTTGTAGACAGCAGTGACATGGTCTGAGCCTGCAAATCTGTAGGAAATCCGGGATATGGGAGAGTTTTGATATCTACAGATTTGGGCTTTTGGCAGGGTTTTAAGTCTATAAAATCAAGACCGGTTTCAAACATGAATCCCATTTCTGTTAATTTAGCCAATAGTGGTTTTAAATGCAGAGGTTCAATATTCTCTGTTTTAATTCCACTGCCTAATCCGGCGGCACAGATGATAAAAGTTCCGGCCTCTATTCTATCGGGAATAATCTTATGATTATTTTTGTGCATTCTTGTCGTGCCTTTTATTATTATTGTGTCACTTCCGGCCCCTGTGACTGAGCCGCCCATTCCGCATAGGAAATCAGCTAAATCAATTATTTCAGGTTCGTTGGCAGCGTTTTCTATAGTGGTTGTGCCATTGGCTAGGCACGCTGCTATCATAAGGTTTTCGGTTGCTCCGACACTGGGAAAATCCAAATATATTCTTGTTCCAACCAGACCATTTTTTGCGGACGCTTCAACAAATCCATGACCCTGCTTGATTTTTGCACCCATTGCGGCAAAACCTTTTAAGTGAAGGTCTATAGGACGGGCTCCTATTTTACAGCCTCCAGGAAGTGGTATACGAACATTTCCGAATCTTGCTAAGCATGGTGACATAACAAGGACTGACGCTCTGAGCTTTGAAAATAGTGAATAATCACGCAATCTTTTAGGTTTTGTGATATTTGCTGAGATTCTCATTGAACCGTGCTTGTCTCTATAAATATCACAGCCCAGACCTTTTATAATTTCTGCCATTACATCAGTATCAGAAAGATGAGGGACGTTATCTAAAACTGATTCTTCTTCGGAAAGAAGTGCCGCTGCCATAATCGGAAGAGCAGAATTTTTAGAGCCGCTTATTTTTACATTTCCTCCAAAATTTTCACAGGGACCGTTTATAATATACTTTGCCATATAAAATCATTCCTTAACGTATTATATTTGAAGTTGAGATAATACCGGTGCTTTGTGGGCTTTCACCTGATATGGCCAGTATAGGAACATAGGTTTTTGCAGTTAAAACAAAAGCGCAGGTCAAAATTAATGATGTTATAAGCCTTTTTTTCATAAAATTTCCTCCAAAACCGCATAATAAAATTTTAAGAATTATGCCACAATAGTATTTTGACCTGTAACAACTTTTTTATAACTTGTATTTTTTAAATAAAAAGATAATATTTAAGATAATAATAAAAATATTGTTTTAAAAATAAAAATTTATACAAATAGTGTAGAAGTATGTTATTCTATGTAAATAACGAAAACAATATGATGGATAATAATGATTTGTAATAAAAATATAAAAGAATATAAGTTGTGTCAATACAGAATATTTATTAACTTAAAATACTAAAATAATATAAAATAAAACTTTTCTGTAGCTATCTTATAATTATCATAATATAATACAAATATGTTTGCGAACTTCGGTAGGCTTGCGGAGCAAGCACGTAAGGTTCGCCGTCGTCTGACCGCTGCAAGCGGTCAAGAAGAATTTAACTATTTATAGTATTCTATTTATGTCATTATTATACTTAAAAAATAAATTAATAAATAAAATTGAACAGCTCCAGATTGTTCGGATAATACAAAAAGACACCTATGATAGACATAAATTAGCATTATAACATATCTATTTATTTAAATATTCAAATATCCTACAAAATACAATCATTAATTTTGTTAATATTATTTTGACCGCTTATAGCGGTCAGACGACGGCGAACCTTACGAGCTTGCTCCGCAAGCCTACCGAAGTTCGCAGATACAATTGCATTATATTATGATAATTAATTGGTTGTAAATAAGCGTACAGCAAATTGAGACGTTGTAAATGATAGATTATGGATTAAAATATAGGAAAGCTAAGGAAAAAGAAAACAGCAAGTTGATAAGTTGTAAATAAACATATAATAATGGATATATTATTATATATGAAAACTAATGCAATAAACAACGATTTTATAATATTTCTCAGTATTTTTTAATTTACAAAAGTTTTTGTATTATATAATTATAATAATATTATTTATTTCAATATCAAGTATCCAAAATATAAAAGAGTTCTTCTATATAATCTATATTAATATAATTATATAAGCAATTATAAATTCATAAATATGAAAATTTCTAAATATTTAAGTTTAATATTTAGAAATTTTATATAATTATAACATCTAATTATTTGCATACATAATTAGTAAAAACAAAAGAATGCCGTTAAAGAGTGTACGTAAAAACAGTATTAGATTGGTACTCAAAAAGCAGAAAATGTGATTTTTACATTTTCTGCTTTTTTGCTTTATACAAAATTGAGTACACTTTTGTTATGCTTGCAAAATAAATATTTGCAATTTACGCTGTAATGTGATAAAGTAGAAATGCGAAATAATTCAATGTAAACATTGAAGTTATATATAAGAGATAGGTATACGTTTTGGTAAAAACGTATGCTTAGATTTTCATTACCTATTGCTTATATGTAATTGAAGTTTTTCGCAGTATTTATTGAAGATACGTTTTTATATTTGGCATAGCTTCGGCTGCGCTTTTTTAATGCGAAAAATGCTGCGAAACAAAACTATATTATTTTACGGAGGTAATGAAAATGAAAAGGAAATTAGTGGGTTGGATTATGTGCATAATGTTATTTATCTCTGTTCTGCCAAACCTTGCTGTATCAGCAGGCGAAAGTTGGTGGTGGCCTTGCCCAAGTGCATTAAGTTATTCCAGCGGTTATGGTATGAGAACATATAATGGAGTAACAAGATTTCACAGGGGTGTTGATATTCCGGGCACACGCGGTTCTCAAGTAATCGCTTCAAGAAGCGGAATCGCCAGAATTGCTAACACAAACAATCCTTTTGCAAACGATAGAGGCCGTTGTGTTGTAATCGACCATGAAGATGGTTATTATTCTGTATATCAGCATATGTCAGATTATGCTATAAACGATAATGTGAGAGTAATGCAAGGACAAGTCATAGGTTATGTTGGCGGTTCAGGTTCAGGCGGAGAATATACTTATAATGCACATTTGCATTTTGAGGTACACAAATATTCGCCAAACAACGCTTTGACAATATTAAATCTTGATTGGAGTCAAGGAGTAAATACCCCTGTAACCTCTACAGACCCGAAAGCTTTTATTAACCCCAATGCCCCTCGACCTTCAGGCGAAGCACCAAGCAATATAACAATAAAAGCAAATAAAACATCTATTGAAGTAGGTGATACTGTTACATTTACGTATACAATAAGCAATGCTAATTCTAGATATGTCGGAATAGATTGGGCTGGCGGCAGTAGATATTATTCAATTCCTCTGAGTAATTCATCAGGAACAGTTTCGTACACATTTACTTTACCTGGTACTTATTGTGTTATCACTGAAGGTTCAAATGAGTATGGATATAATTGTTGCGGGGGTGTTTATATTACTGTTAAAGCAAAAGAAATAACGGCAAGCATTTCAGCCAATTACACTTCAATAGGTGTTGGTGATACAGTTACATTTGATTATTATATAAATAACGCCACATCTTACAGAGGATTAGGCATAGACTATGCAGGAGGTTCAAGATATTTTTCTCAATCACTTGATCAAACTTCAGGATCAGTTTCTCATACTTTTACTAAACCGGGATTATATTGTTGCATTGTAGAGGGATATAATACAGACGTATATAATTGCAGTCCTGGTGTTTATGTAAAAGTGGTAGACAGCAAGCCAATAGATATGACTATCAGCGTAGATGAAACCAATATAAATATAGGTGATACGGTTACTTTTAAATATGCAATTATCGGTGCAACAGTAAAGCATATAGGAATAGATTATGCCGACGGCACGCGGTATAATAGCATACGAACCTATCAGGATTCCGGCAGTATTTCTTATACATTTACACAAACAGGACTGTATTGCTGTATAATTGAGGGGTATAATAATATAGGATATGATTGTAGTCCGGGCATCTATATTAGGGTAACAGAACCGTATCAATCTCCAACTACTTTCACTACCTACACCGACAACGACAGCTATCGTAGATTTCACACGGAAATAACAAATCTTACCTGCGACGCAGAATACATTGTCGCGTCCTACGACAGCGGCGGACAGTTGCTTGAAATGTCAAATTCCGGCATTTCTGCGGGCGAGGGCGGCTGTGAAATGACCTTGCCAAAGCATAGTGGCGAAAAATATATAAAAGTATTTTTATGGGATAGTTTAAAAGGAATGAAACCGCTGACGGAGGTTGAAAAAATTACTCTATAAATTCAAGGGTGAGTACCACAAATCAAAGTGATACTCACCTTTTGTTATACTGTCTTATTAAGGACTGCCAAATGGCATTCTTTTAATATAAACTTTTACGCTGGATGAGTCATATCATCATAATTGACTAAGTCTTTGTCAATTTTATATTTTTCAGCTTTTCTCTGTTCAAAGAATTTGACTGCAACTTGGTCAAACAGTGCATATGAAAGTACATCTTCCGGCTGTTCTGTCCATTCTGCACATTCTTTTTTGAGTTTCTCAAGCTCAGGCTTTATTAGGTCAGCAGGACGGCAGGTAATTGCCTTTTCATTTCCTATTATCTTCTTTCTGAATTCATCGTCAATCGGAACAGGAGTTCTGCCGTATTCACCTTTACAAATTCCCTTTGTCTCTTTGGTTACCATCTTATAGCGTTCTCCCATGAGCACGTTTAATACCGCCTGGGTGCCTACTATTTGGCTTGTGGGGGTAACAAGAGGAGGATAGCCTAAATCTTTACGTACTTCAGGAACCTCTTTTAATACCTCGTCAAGTTTGTCTTCTTTTCCTTGCTGCTTCAGCTGAGAAACTAGATTTGACAGCATTCCGCCCGGAACCTGGTATTTTAATGTGTTAATATCAACGCCTAAAACCTTTGTGCTCATAAGACCGGAAGCCAAATACTTTTCTCTTAAAGGTTTAAAGTATTCAGCAATTTCAGTGAGCAAGTTAAGGTCGATTCCTGTATCGTACTCTGTTCCTTGAAGTGTTGCAACCAATGGTTCTGTAGGCGGCTGAGATGTTCCCAGAGCCATAGGCGACAATGCCGTGTCTACAATATCAACACCAGCTTCGATAGCCTTAAGATATGTCATTGAAGCAACACCGCTGGTATAGTGTGTATGAAGCTGTATCGGAATTTTGACAGCTTTTTTCAGTTTCTTTACAAGTTCAAAAGCATTGTATGGAGTCAAAAGACCGGCCATATCTTTTATGCAGATAGAATCGGCGCCGCAGCTCTCATATTCTTTTGCCAACTTTACAAAGAAATCATTATTGTGTACTGGGCTTATAGTATATGATATAGCCGCCTGAACGTGACCTTTTTCTTTTTTAGTAGCATTAATAGCTGTTTGAAGATTTCTAACATCGTTTAAGGCGTCAAAAATTCTGATTATATCAATTCCGTTAGCTATAGATTTCTGTACAAAATATTCAACTACGTCGTCGGCATAATGTCTGTAACCAAGAACGTTTTGACCTCTGAACAACATTTGAAGTTTTGTCTTTGGAGCGGCTTTTCTTATTTTTCTGAGCCTCTCCCAGGGGTCTTCATTAAGGAAACGGAGACAAGCGTCAAATGTGGCGCCTCCCCAAACTTCCAGAGAATGATAACCGACTTTATCCATTAGAGGCAATGCTGGCAGCATCTCTTCAGTTGTCATACGAGTTGCTATGAGAGACTGATGCGCATCACGACATATGGTTTCTGTAATTCCTACTTTAGCCATAATATTTTCCTCCTATAATTATTTTAAGATTAATGAGCGAACATAGCGAGGAATACGCCTGCCGCAACGGCAGAACCGATAACTCCGGCAACATTCGGACCCATAGCGTGCATGAGCAGGAAGTTTGAGGGGTTTTCCTCCTGTCCGACTACCTGTGATACACGGGCTGCCATCGGAACTGCTGATACTCCGGCTGAACCGATAAGCGGATTTACTTTTCCGTGGGTCAGTTTGCACATAAGTTTGCCTAGCAGCAAACCGCCGGCAGTACTGAAACAGAATGCAATAAGACCAAGCGCAACTATACCTAGTGTGGCAGGTGTAAGGAATGTTTCTGCCTTTGCGGTTGCGCCTACTGTGAGACCCAGGAATATTGTTATAACATTCATTAAACCATTTTGAGCGGTCTTTGCTAATCTATCAGCAACTCCGCTTTCTTTTATCAAATTGCCAAGCATTAGCATACCTACAAGCGCTACAGCGTCAGGCACGATTAAGGCCACGACTATTGTAACAATGATAGGGAACAAGATTCTTTCTCTCTTGCTGACCGGACGAAGCTGTTCCATAACGATAGAACGCTCTTTTTTAGTAGTAAGTCCCTTCATTATAGGCGGCTGAATAACCGGGATAAGAGCCATATAAGAATAAGCGGCTATGGCTATTGCCGGCAGCAATTCAGGCGCCAGTGTTTTAGTAACGTATATAGCGGTTGGACCATCGGCTCCGCCGATAATTCCAATTGAAGCTGCTTGTTCAACTCCGAATCCGATTGCCGGAATAGCTGCGCCCAATGCGAGAGCGCCAAGAAAAGTTATAAATACGCCGAACTGTGCTGCCGCACCCAAAAGAATGCTCTTAGGGTTAGCAATAAGCGGTCCGAAGTCAGTCATTATACCTATTCCAAGGAAGATAAGAGGAGGATAGATTCCCAATTTAACTCCCAAATAGAGCAAGTCCAATAGACCGCCTTCAGCAAAAATCCTTTGTATATCCAAATGACCGTCTATCAAATACGCCGGGTCTGTAAAAAATTCATTGTGCATTAATATAGCGCCTGAATTTTGGAACATAGGCATATTTGTTAGCAGAACACCAAATGCTATAGGCAATAGCAGCAGAGGCTCAAATTTTTTCACTATAGCCAGATACAGCAGAACGCATGCGATAACTATCATAAGCGGAGTTCCTATAACTTCAAGAATATTTCCGCCTGATGAGATAGTCTCAGATATTGAGTTTATCAGCGCTGCTATACCGGTGCTTCCTAAAAAGCTTGAAAAAGCCTGTAACAAAAAATCACCCTTTCATCAATATATTTTGGTTATGTTTCGGTTGGATAATAAATTAACCAATAGAAACAAGGGCATCTCCTGTATTAACGGAAGCGCCTTGGCTGGTGCAGACAGCAACTATTTTACCAGATTTTGGCGCCATAATTTCATTTTCCATTTTCATAGCCTCGAGTACGCAAAGCACATCGCCCTCATTTACTGTGTCACCGTTTTTAACTTTTACAGATACAATGCTTCCCGGCATCGGTGCTTCAACAGTTGTTGCGCCCGAAACAGGGGCTGAGGCTGCTGAAGCCTGCGGAGCTGCTTTTGGAGCTGCTGCCGGCTTTGGAGCAGGAGCGGCAGACTTTTGAACCGGAGCAGGAGCGCCGCCGATTTCTTCAACCTCTACCTCATATGAATTCCCATTAACACTTATATTAAACTTTCTCATTATACTTTACCTCCTGGTATTGAGTTTAAAATCTTGAATTGATTACGTCGGTCAGGCCGGCCTTGCTCCAGCTTGGCAGAGCGTTGCCAACTCTTCTGTATGATTTTATATTTAGATTATAACTTGATGTGTTAAGACTTGCAGCTATAGCGGCAGTCAAAACAGCTATCAATTCGCCCTCGTCCATCTCAGGGGCTGATTTTGCAGTCGCGTTGGCAGCCTGAGGCAGTGTCTTGTTACTGTTTGAGGGTGTATTTTGTTCTTTTTTTGAATTATCATTGTAAAATAGTGTTTTCATACCCATTAAAACAAACATAAGAATGACTAGAACTGCAAACACGATAGCAAGTCCAACAATTGTGACCTGCAGACCTTCAGATAGTGCTGCGCCTATTGTCATAGCTTTATTCTCCTTTCATATTTATGTTTAACATCTATTACAGAGGAATATTACCATGCTTTTTGGCAGGTCTTGTATCTCTCTTGCTTGCGAGCATTTCAAGAGCGCTTATAATTCTCGGACGGGTTGAGTCCGGCTCTATAACATCGTCCACATAACCGCGGCTTGCAGCTACATAAGGGTTAGCAAATTTTTCGGTATACTCTTGAATTTTTTCCTGTCTTGCGAGAACAGGGTCTTCTGCATTTTTAATATCTCTTTTAAATATAATATTAGCTGCGCCTGACGGACCCATTACAGCAATTTCAGCTGTTGGCCATGCAAATACCATGTCAGCGCCCAAATGCTTGCTGTTCATAGCAATATATGCTCCGCCATAAGCTTTTCTGACTATTACATTAATTTTTGGAACGGTAGCTTCAGAGAAGGCAAATAATAGTTTTGCACCATGTCTTATAACACCGTTGTGTTCCTGATTAACTCCCGGTAAATATCCCGGTACATCTGTGAAAGTAACAAGAGGAATGTTAAAACAGTCACAGAAACGGACAAATCTTGCACCCTTATCAGATGAATCACAGTCTAGCGAACCGGCCATAAATTTAGGCTGATTTGCTATAATACCAATGGTAGAACCATTCATTCTAGCAAATCCTGTAACTATGTTTTTGGCAAACTTATCAAACATTTCAAAGAATTCGCCGTCATCTACGATTTCTTTTATTACATCTCTCATATCATAACCCTTGTTGACGTCAACCGGAACGATTTCTGAAAGTTTGTCAGAAAGTCTGTTTAAATCGTCTTCACAGTCATAAATCGGAGCTGTTTCAAGATTGTTTGAAGGAAGAAATGAAAGAAGAAGTTTAACCTGTTCGAAACAGTCTTCCTCAGTTGCGAATGCCTTGCTGGCAACACCGCTTTTTACGGCGTGCGTTTGAGCTCCGCCTAATTCTTCAAACGAAACGTCTTCGCCTGTAACCGATTTAACAACTGAAGGTCCGGTTATAAACATCTGTGAAGTCTTATCAACCATAAAAATAAAATCACAGATAGCCGGCGAATAAACAGCGCCTCCGGCGCATGGACCCAAAACTATTGAAATCTGAGGAACTACGCCTGACGTCTGTGTGTTTCTGAAGAAGATATCTCCAAAACCTTTTAAAGCGTCAATACCTTCCTGAATTCTTGCGCCGCCGGAATCGTTAATTCCGATGATAGGAGCACCCATTTTTGTTGCCATGTCCATAACTTTGCAAATTTTTGCTGCCTGCATTTCACCCAGAGAACCACCGATAACCGTAAAGTCCTGAGCGTATGCGTAGACCAATCTGCCGTCCACGGTTCCGTATCCGGTAACAACGCCTTCACCGGGGGCTTCTGTCTTTGGCATATTGAATTCGTTGCATCTGTGTTTAACAAAAGCGTCAATTTCAACAAAGCTTCCTTCATCAAAAAGCATTGCAAGTCTTTCGCGGGCAGTTTTTTTGCCGCTTTCATGCTGCTTTTTAATTTTGTCAGCGCCTCCGCCTTGTTCTATAGTACGGCGAATCTGCTGCAGCTCTTCTATTTTTTCCAATTGTATTACCTCCTTGTGTTTAAATTGTTTAGTGATTTAAATCACATATGTTAAAATTAATTATTTTTCTATTATAAAAACTTTAATGATGTCTGTTTCCAGACTTTTTAGTGCTGTTATTTTTGCTTCTTTGGATACCATTTCCGCTATAGTGAGGTTTCTTTTTGGCACCGGTTCTGCTTTTTGGTTTTGAGTTTCTCTTGTGTTTTTCAGCTGCGTCTTTACCGTAGATACTCTCACTGTTTTCTTTGGATGATTTTTTCCCTGTTCCGATTTTTTTCAGCATATTTACTTCAGATTCGGAAAGCTTTCTCCATCTTCCCAAAGGTAAATGACCCAAATTAAGGCCTGCCTCTTTGGTGCGTTTCAGACGTTTTACTATACAGCCAACCGATTCGAACATCTTTCTCACCTGGCGGTTTCTTCCCTCATGTATAGTTATTTCAAGTTTAGTTCCGAGCTGGGTGGCTCCTATAACTTCAACTTTTGCAGGGCTTGTTCGTATCCCGTCAATCACTACTCCGTTTCTCAGTCTTGTTAAGGTTTCCATATTAATATTACCGGTGACTTCGGCAACATAAGTTTTTGGAATATTGTTTTTAGGATGAGTTATATTGTAAGTAAGCTCACCGTCGTTTGTGAGTAGAAGAAGACCTTCTGTATCATAGTCCAGCCTGCCGACAGGATAAAGCCTGATTGGTATATCAGTGACCAAATCCATAACTGTGTCCCTGCCCTTGTCATCACTTACTGTAGTGACAAATCCGGCCGGTTTATTAAGCATAATATAAACCAGTTTTTTTTCAATTCTAACAGGTATATCGTCAACCATTACCAAATCGTTGTCTTCATCAATCTTAACGCCCATTTCGGTAACAGTTTCTCCATTCACACGGACTCTTCCGGAACGAATGATTTCTTCACTGCCTCTGCGGGATGCAACGCCGCAGTCAGCGAGATATTTTTGAAGTCTGACCACTGAATCAAACCCTTTCTTTTGTTTTTAACCGCAGCTAGATTATTAGACTAAAATAACCGCATGTTATCATAAACGCTTTGCTTACTATTATAGCCTATTTAAAAATTAAATTCAATAAAAACCGTAATATAAATTTGACTGATATTACTGTTTTAAACTAGGTATATATTAGTATTTTTGTATAATTTTTAACAATCGTATATGGCAAGCTTGAATGCTGGCTTTAAAAAAACGCATAGTATATAAATTATAATTGATTTCCATGCAGAAATAGTCTTGATTTTTATTTACAGCTATAAATAGAATTCAGATAATAATAGTTACATAATGTTGTCTGTTTCAATATCTTAAACTTTTTATAGAACTAATTTATTTCGTTAACAGATTTTATTATTTTGATAAACAATCAGTGATTTATAAAGAGTGTCTGCTTTGGAAAAAATATTTTTTATAGAGTGATATTTTATATAACTAAATTTATACAAAAAAGGAGGCAGACAACTATTGTCTGCCTCAAAAATATATTTTATTTTTCTGATAAAGGAATATTAAGCTTTGAAAAGGTGCGCCTAACAAAGACTATACATAGAATAACAGAAGCTATTTCAGCTATCGGTATCGACCACCATACAAGGTCTAGATTTCCAAACTTTGATAGTATAAACGCGACCGGCAAAAGAATAATCAACTGTCGTGAAATAGATGTTACGAGCGAATATATTCCCTGGCCGAGAGCCTGAAGGATTGATAAGGTTACTATACAAAATCCAGCTGCTATAAAACTGATACTTATTATTCTGAGAGCCGGAACACCTATTGCAATCATATCTGACGAGGCGTTGAACATTCCAAGCAGCTGTGTGGGGAAGAACTGAAAAATCAGCAAACCAAAAATCATAATTGATACAGCGTATGTTATGCTGAGTTTCATCGTCTTTATAATTCTTGAATGTTTTTGAGCTCCATAATTATATGCGATTATTGGAACCATTCCGTTGTTAAGACCAAATATCGGCATGAAAATGAAACTGTTGAGTTTAAAATATACGCCGAAAACTGCTGTTGCTGTTGCGGTAAATCCAATAAGTATTTTATTCATACCAAAGGTCATTATTGATGATATGGCTATCATAAGTATGGATGGCAGACCGACTTTATAAATGTTTGCCACAATGTTCTTTTGAGGAAGTATTTTTTTCAGGTTAAACTTTAATTCTTTGTTTACTTTTGCATTACAAATCACTGCCAGCAGCATAGCTACGATTTGACCAAGCACCGTTGCAAGAGCCGCGCCGCTTACACCCATTTTCGGGAATCCTAAAAGACCAAAGATGAATATAGGGTCAAATATTATGTTAATTATTGCGCCAATACCTTGAGTAAACATAGTATAAATTGTTTTACCTGTGGACTGCAGCAGTCTTTCACCCATTATCTGCCCGAATATACCAAATGAGAAAATACAGACAATTGAGAGATATTCATATCCGTATTGTATAATTTGGGCATTGTCTGTCTGGATTCTGAAAAACCAATGTGATAGCGTTGAACCAAATAGTAGCAGTACCAGCCAGTTCATGATTGCAAGAAAGATACTTATGTTAGCAGCTTTATTCGCGAATTTGTAATCTTTTGCGCCCAGACATTTTGAAACGAAAGAGTTTACCCCGACTCCGGTACCGCTGGCTATTGCTATCATAAGGTTCTGGACAGGGTATGCAAGGGATACTGCTGTGAGGGCATTCTCGTTGATTTGGGCAACAAAGATGCTGTCAACAATATTGTAAAGAGCTTGAACCAGCATGGAAATAATTATGGGAAGCGACATACTTATAAGCAGTTTGTTAACGGGCATTGTACCCATTTTATTCTCCTTTACGGAGTCAAGTGTGTCAACTTCAGTGTTGATAATTTTTGTTTTGTTTTTTGACATTACTTTACCTCTATTCTTAAAGTGTAAGAACTATTCTAACATATTATAGAAGAAAATGTCAAATAATTTATGTTGAATAAATTTTATCTCTTATTGTTTGCTATTATATGATGATTGCAAAGAAATGCTGAAAAATAAAGATGTATTTCTGCAGGTATAATTATTTTATTGTAAACAACAGTACCTATAGTTCTTCAAGTCCGGTTATTTTCATTTTTCCATCGCTGAAACTTACAGTATATTTGTACTTTTCACTTATATCTTTGACTGAGCCGTCTTTATATACTACTCTGATAGTTGAACTTCGTATAACGGTTGCCGCAGTGTCGGATATTTTTTCTCCGCCGTAGCAATTTAATGAAAGTATTTCTTCGCTTTCTACGGATTGACGGATTTGTTTATGGCTTTTGAGTTCCTGGTCAGCAGCAGAACTTGAGAAATATACATCAATATATGAAGTATCCCCTGTATTGATGCCGTTAACAAATGAAACAAGAGCGCCTTCAATAAAGTTTTCAGCAGCATTGGTATCAACGGAAGCGGCCGGTTCCTGATTGTATGAGTAGGTATTATAATAATTGTTTACAGGCGGCGCTTCCGGCTGCTGAACAACTATTACCTGAGGCGGAGCTGTCGGCGGTGCGGGCGGAGCAGGCGTAGCCGTAGCCGCTGCTGTTTCAGTTGGTTTAGCGTTAAAAGAATTAAATGATATTATCCCGGTTGAAAATAAAAGGATAAAAATAAGGGCAAAAACTAAAATAACTGATAATAACGAAACTGTTACGATTAAACCAGTGTTTGACTTGCCATGTCCCGGACCCTGTTCATTATAATTTGGATTATACAAGCAAAACCCCTCCCAAAGTACGTACTTATATATTCACATTATATACCAATTGTAGAATTTTGTAAATATTTATTATCATTAAAAACAAATTAATACTATAATTAAAATATATGAAATAAAAAATATTACTTATTTTATAATAGAAAAATTGTGTCTCACACTGAAAAAAGTCTTTTTATATAGTTAGTTTAGGGCTGTTCAGTTATATGTGCATAGTATTTAAATTGTCTTTGGCAACAAGTTATAGAGTTTATTTATTTCAGAAATATTAAAACAATTTTTACTTCAGTTATTTGGATAACAGAAACGCCCTAAAATAATATAGGGCGTAATTAAAGCTTTATTTATATTTTTTCAACTTCTTCTTTAATAAACATAATACAAAAGCTGATAATCAGAAGAAGACATGAAAACCAGATTGCATGTATTCCATATATTTTAGTAAGCATACCGCCAAGACCGGCGCCTGCGGCAAAAGTCAGTAACACGCAAAAATAGTAGAACGTTTTTTTCTTTTGTATATAAAAATGTGTAAAGTGATTCCATTGCACTTCTTATATTTTCTATATACATTGTGCTCGCTAAGGAGGACCTTCAATTTTTCAGAACGTATAAACCTGTATAGCACAGACGAATTATACTAATGAATTTGCCAAAATATCAAGTGAGTTCGGAATAAATCCTACGGTTAAAAGTAAGCTTATTTCCGCAGCTATAATTAGCTGTCTCCAATGAATTCTTTTCATATATTTAAAATGGCGGTGTATTACTTGTGCTAGATATATTCCGGTGATAAACGCCAATACCGGAATTGAGCAGCGCACTGCGTTATATAACTTTCCCTGAAATATGTATGAACTCATCAGCACAATATTTCCAATCTGTGCATTGGCAAATACTTCCAACAGTAAGTATTTGTGTCTTGAATCTCTGAGAGTGTTAGAAAGACAGCGTTTATAATGGTTTCAGACATTTGCCTGGATTTTAATGATGGAATTATTCTTTTAAGCAGCTTTATTTATTAACTTTTCAAGTGTAACAATTTTTACTGACAGGGCAAATATTTTTGTTGCCAGTTTTATATCTTTCATGTTTGCAAATGTAGGAGCTATACGGATATTTTGGTCTTCAGGGTCGTTTCCGTAAGGATATGTAGCTCCTGCCGGAGTAAATGCCACGCCCATTTTACTGCAAAGTGTAACTGTGTCGGATGCGCATCCCTTTAAGGTGTTGAACGAGATGAAATATCCGCCGTTTGGTTTTGTCCATTCAGCTATACCGAGCCCGTTAAGTTCATCGTTTAAGATTTTGTCTACTGCTTCAAATTTGGGGCGCAGTATATCAGCGTGTTTTGCCATATGAGCTTTTATTCCGGCTATATTTTTGAAGTAGCGGACATGTCTTAACTGGTTTATCTTATCAGGACCGATGGTTGCATACTTTAAAAATCCTTTTATATCAATGAGGTTGGCAGGACTGGAGGCAACAGCTGATATTCCTGAACCCGGAAATGTTATTTTGCTTGTGGAGCAGAATTCGTAAACCATATCAGGATTTCCGGCTTTTTCGCATTCACTGATAATGTCAGGAATATCGGTTTCTTCATTTTGATATATTGAGTGTACGCAGTAAGCGTTATCCCAAAAGATTCTAAAGTCCTTTGCTAGAGGTTTTAGGTTCGCAAACCTTTGTATGGTTTCGTCACTAAAAACTATGCCCATAGGGTTTTCGTATTTTGGCACGCACCATATTCCTTTTATTGTGTCATCAGATGACACAAGTTCTTCGACAACATCCATATCAGGACCATTTTCATTCATAGGAACAGGGATAAGTTTCATTCCAAAATGCTCTGTAATAGCAAAATGACGGTCATATCCGGGAGCGGGGCACAAAAATTTTCTGTCCTCAACCTGACACCATGGTTTCTCTCCAAGAAGCCCATCTGTCATGGCGTGGCTTATAATATCATACATGAGTGTAAGACTGCTGTTTCCGCCTACTATAACGTTTTCAGGGCGTGTTCCCATCATATCAGCCATAAGCTGTTTTGCTTCCGGGATTCCGTCCAGCCCCCCGTAATTACGGCAGTCCATACCGCTTTCAGCGTCTAGAATACTTTTAGAGTTTACCGTGTTCAGCATTTCCATTGATAAATTTAGCTGTTCCTTATCCGGCTTTCCTCTGGATAAATCTAAATTCAGTTCTAATGCTTTGATTTCTTCCATTTCTGATTTTAGTTTTGATAACTCTTTTTTTAAGTCTTCAGTGCTTAAATCTAAATATGACACTTGAAATTCCACCTTTTTTATATTTTATTGTATTATTTTCTTGACTTATGACATTTAATAAATATAATATAAAAGTATAAATATGTAAAATGTATTATTGATATTATTATTATATCAATTTTGTATAATTAGGTGCATATATGGAGGAAATAAAATGAATATTAACTATGATTATTACCGTATATTCTATTATGTGGCGAAATATGGAAACTTTACTCAGGCGGCAAATATACTTTTGAATAACCAGCCTAATATAACCCGCTCTATAAAAAAGCTTGAGAACGAATTGGGCTGCACTTTATTTGTCAGGTCTAATCGTGGAGCCACGCTTACGCCTGAGGGAGAGAAATTATTTGCTCATGTATCTGTGGCGGTTGAACAGTTGCGTGCAGGAGAGGAGGAGTTGTCGCGCGATAAGAGCCTTCAGAGCGGTACTGTTACTGTAGGGGTTAGTGAAACGGCGCTTCATGGCTTGCTGCTTTCTGTGCTGAATAAGTTCCGCTCAAAGTATCCGGGAATCAGGATACGTTTGTCAAACCATTCAACGCCTCAGGCTATGTCAGCTCTGCGAAACGGAAGAGTGGACTTGGCGGTTGTAACAACGCCGACGGATGTTTCAAACCCTCTTCATGAGTATAGGCTTACAACGTTCAGAGAAATATTAGTGTGCGGAAAGGATTTTTCCCATTTGCAGAACAAAGTTCTTCAATTAAAAGACTTAACAAAATTTCCTTTAATTTGTCTCGGTAAGGAAACAAAAACAAATGAGTTTTTCAGCAGATTTTTTATGAGCCACGGTTTAGTCTTTCTGCCGGATATGGAGGCGGCGACTACGGACCAGATTCTGCCTATGGTGAGGAATAATTTAGGGCTTGGTTTTCTGCCGGATATTTTTGCGGAACCTGCTATTGAAATGGGAGCAATATATGGGCTTAAACTTCAGGAAAAGATACCAAAGAGAGATATATGTTTGCTTAAAAACACAGAACGTCCGTTAAGCATTGCGGCAAAAGAGCTTGAAAAGATGCTGCTGCAGGAAAAGACTTTATTAGAATAGTTATATAGATTGTAAAATAAGCAACGGCAAAAATAAGATTAAAAAATATAAAGTTTTTTCATTAAATATCTTGCTTTTAATATGATATCAACGTCTAAAATATTTATGTCTTGATAATGTCTTGATAATTGCAACTATTGGTAAAATAAAATTAATTGTATGATTTGATATAGCAGTATAAAAAGTGTTTATATAAGTATATTAGTTGACGTTTTTATTTGAAAATAACTATCAAATTAATTTGGTATAAATATTTGCTAAAGATTTGTTTAATGCAAGCAGCAGAGAATGTTAAAAAGATTACGTGAATAAAAACAGTATTAATAAGAGCTGTAAACACTAAATTTATTTGCGGTGTGTTTAATTCAATATTAGTTTGGCTCTAACAATATTTATTGAGATTTTATATTTTTATTATTAGAATTATTTAGATTATGAGTTTATGAAAGTCTAAGATTGCATTTAAATTTATTTTACTTACGCTAAGAATTTATAAGATATAAGTTGTATATAAAAATTTTTATTAAATCAAAATAACGCCGCGGTAATTTGAACTACCGCGGCGTTATTTTATAATTATATTATGCTTTTCCGTTTGAACCAAACAGACGTATTTTTTCAATTACTTTAGCTTTTACATTTTCTCTGGCAGGTCCAATATATTTTCTCAAATCAAACAAATCCGGTTTTTCTGCAAATATCTCTCTGATTTTATCAGTGTATGCACATCTTAACTCTGTGTCGATATTAATTTTATTAACTCCAAGAGATATAGCTTTCTTTATACTGTCGTTATCTACTCCTGACGCTCCGTGAAGTACGATAGGCATATTTAGGTCTTTTTTTATTGTGTCAAGCCTGTCGAAATCAAGTTTTGGTATACCCTTATATTTTCCGTGAGCTGTTCCGATAGCAATGGCCAAATAGTCAACGTTTGTCTCGTCAACAAACTTTCTTGCTTCTGTCGGGTCGGTGTACATAGCATCCTTCTCATCAACAGAGATATTATCTTCTATACCGCCGAGACGTCCAAGCTCAGCTTCAACAGAAACGCCAACATCATGTGCGGCTTCAACAACTTTTTGAGTGAGAACAATATTTTCATCAAGCGAAAGATGAGAACCGTCTATCATAACCGATGACCAGCCATTTTTTAAACAGTTCATAACAGTTTTAAAGCTGTCGCCGTGGTCAAGATGAAATGCTACAGGAACACTGGCTTTGTTTGCTGCTGTTGTTATTACCGCTGAAAGATACTCATATCCGGCATATGAAATAGCGCCGCATGTTGTTTGGATAAATACCGGGGATTTCTCTTCTTCAGCGGCTTCTATAATAGCCTGGGCAACTTCCATATTAACAGTGTTAAAGGCACCGACTGCGTAACCGTTCTTGTGGGCGTCATCCAAAATTTGCTTACCTGTAACTAACATAAAATTTCCTCCAAATATAATAAATTTTTTATTTTTCTATATCATTTTCACGATAATAATAATACATATATTGTTGGGCAAAACCGGCGTAATTGCCGTATTTTTCTGTTACAAAGCTGTCAGTTTCCTTTTCCTCAACTCCATATACCTGATTTAGAATACGTTTTATCCAGACGTCTTTGGGAAACAGTTCATATCTTCCCATTGAAAACAAAAGTATACAGTCGGCAACCTTTCCGCCGACACCCTTTATTTTCAGCAGTTCTTTTTTTGCAAGTTCAGTCGGCATTTCGGGAATATCTTTTAGGTTAACTTCGCCTGACGAGACTTTTTCTGCGGCGTCCATGATATATTTATCACGGTAACCGGCTCTGAGACAAGCTAAATCTTCTATGCTCAGACTGTTTAAACGTTCAGGTTCAGGGAAAGAATAATACTCTCCCTCAGGAATACCAAGTTTACTGTTGTATTTAAAATCAATCTTGTCTCCGAATTCACGGCACATAGTCTCAAGTATTTTTTTTATCCTGGGGATATTATTATTTGCCGAAATTATAAATGATATTATAGTTTCCCAAATATCTTGATGAAGAATTCTGATTCCGCCGCCGAAATCAATACATTTTTTTAGAGTTTCATCGTGGCTTTCAAGATATTTTTTTATTTCAGAATAATCTGTATCAGCGGAAAAATAATTTGTCCAATATTCATTATCAGAATCAGGGCAGTATATTGTGTCGTTTGACACTCTGCAAACCTTTCCGCCGCAAATGCCGATATAGCCGTTGTCTGACTGGTTCCAGCGGAAGCATTGTCCGCATTCAAACGTATGTATAGGATCAAAGTCCTGTTTTAAGTAAATCATTTCTTAATCTCTCTATCTGTTTAATATATATTCTTGATACATGGAGGGTTTTAACATATATGTTCACATATTTTACTGTTATAGAAGTGTGATATTCAATAGATTCTTTAACGGTGTCTGCAATTTTTCTCGCTTCTTCAACAACATTGCATGGATATCTTAAAGACAGCTCAATGTCGAGTATGAGACGGTTTCCTTTAGTAGTGCTGCTTTTTAATTTAAGCAATTTATACATGCTGGGAAACCGGGAAGTTTCATATGAACAAATATCAAAAATCGCTTTATGAGAAATTTTGTAATCTCCCAAATAGCTGTAAGTGGGGCGCATAACGGTTTTTTCTTCAACTATAGTATGGTTTTTGCGATTAAAAAATTGAACCATAGGGTCTATAAAATATCCGGAAAACTGTTTTTTTACTTCAAATGTAGGAACAGGAATCACATGCTTTCCGTGTTTAGTTCTCATTTCGTTAGCAATTTTCATCTCTTCAGGAGTTGATACATCTTCAATATAAATAAACTTTTCTATTGGAGAAACTCCGATAGCGTCAGCTATTTTATTCGCCATTCTCTCACTTGTACCAATAATTAAAAGCGATTGTATATTATAGTCCGTGATGGCCTTTTTCACTTCATCCTGGTGAATCTTATCACTAAAAATTGCTCTTCGCACAGACGCAACTTTAGTTGGTTCGCGTTTTGCACTTTTGCCGGCTATAATTTGATTATCCGAGACCAGCAAGCCGTCGTCTATGATATAATCAATATTATTTTCCCGGGCGACCCACATACTGTGATGTGATTTTCCGGTTCCGGATTTTCCCACAAGTGCATAGACCTTCATAGTATTACTCCTTGTCAAGTTTCTCTTTATTTTCACATTCTGAAATCTTATATGAAAGCCTCATAAGACTGTCGCTTAAATGAACGTTTTCAACTATTATTCCTTCTGTTTCAGCAAGTTCGGTATATGAAAAATTCATAAATGCCTTTATTCCCATGCTTATTAAGTCCTCAGCAACAGCTTTCATAGCTTCCTTTGGAACTGTCAGTATAGCCATTTTGGGATGATTTTCGTCTATAAATTCTTTAATGTCCGCATAATCCATAACCGTAAAGTCGCTGACTTCAGTGCCTATAACTTCAGGACTTGAATCAAATATTCCTATAAGTTTAAAGCCGCGGCTTTCAAATTTAGTGTTTGTGGCAAAAGTTCTTCCCATATGCCCGGCTCCGACCAAAACAGCGGTATAACCACGATTGAGACCAAGTATATTGGCAATCTCAGTCCTGAGCATCTCAACGTTATAGCCGTAGCCCTGCTGACCAAACCCACCGAAACAGTTGAGATCCTGCCTGATTTGAGAGGCTGTAACTCCCATTCTCTCGCTAAGTTCTTTAGAAGATATTCTTTCGGTTCCGCTGCTGCAAAGGTCTGTTAAATGTCTGTAATATCTAGGAAGTCTGTTGATGACAGAACCCGATACTTTTTTATCCATTGTTTATTCTCCTTAAGTGCACTGCCGCAAATGCGGCAGTGCAAAAGTAGTTCGGTTTGTGAAGCTGGTCAGAAAAGCCGTAGTATTATGATAATTTTGACATTACATAATCTGCAAACTCTGCAGAAGTTGCTCCGGTATCTCTTCCGGTTATCTGAAGCTTCTTTTCAGTGTACATACACTCATCAAGAGCGTTTTCAAGCGCCTTAGCTTTATCGGCATAACCAATATGCTCAAGCAGCATAACAGCAGCTCTTATGATACTGCATGGGTCTGCATATATGTCTCTTCCTTCCTGAACCATTCTTGGAGCGCTGCCGTGAATAGCTTCAAACATAGCATAGCGTTTTCCGATATTAGCACTTCCGGCAGTTCCAACTCCGCCCTGGAACTCTGCGGCTTCATCAGTAAGAATATCGCCGTAAAGGTTTGGCAGAACCAAAACCTGGAACTGGGTTCTTCTCTTAGGGTCAACAAGTTTTGCTGTCATGATATCAATATACCAGTCGTCCAGTTCGATTCCGGGATAATCCTTAGCCACTTCTTTGCATACGCTGAGGAAGTTTCCGTCTGTAGTCTTTATTACGTTTGCTTTGGTAACACAAGTAACGCGTGTTTTGCCAGCTTTTTTAGCATATTCAAAAGCGGCGCGTGCTATTCTTTCTGTTCCTTCATGAGTTTGAACAACAAAATCTATAGCTAAATCGTCTGTAACGTTTACTCCCTTAGAACCAACAGCATAACCGCCTTCAGTATTTTCTCTGTAGAACGTCCAGTCTATTCCCTCTTCGGGAACTTTCACGGGTCTCACATTTGCGAATAAGTCAAGAGCCTTGCGCATTGCAACGTTTGCACTTTCGATATTCGGCCATGGGTCACCCTGTCTTGGTGTTGTTGTGGGGCCCTTTAAAATAACATGGCACTGCTTTAATTCCTCCAAAACATCATCCGGAAGCGCTTGGTTAACTTCGGCGCGGTGTTCTATAGTACAGCCGGTAATTTCTTTAAACTCTACTTTTCCGGCTTCTGTTTCGTCTTTTAGCAAGAACTTTAATATTCTTTCAGCCTGCTCTGTAATAGCCGGTCCGATACCGTCGCCTCCGACAACACCGATTACTATTTTATCAAGTGTGCTGAAATCAAGAAAATCTTTTTCAGCTTTCATCTTTTCAACACGGTTCAGCTGCTCGCTGAGCACCTGACCGAATTTTTCTTTTGCTTCTGTGATTTGTGTTGTGTAGTCCATTTATATCTCCTCCTGTATATTGTCTTGCCTGCTTTATAAGTTTTGGTTAAGCATTCTCTTTGGTGTAATTTAAAAGTCCGCCGGCGAGAAGCATAGCTCTCTGACGCTCTGAAAGGTCAAGTTTCGCCTCAAACTCAAAGCCTTTAGTTTTGTCTGTAATTTTTATTATATCACTGTTTTTAACTTGTTCTCTTACGTTTGCGATATACAAGTCGTCCATTTGGTCAACTTTGTCATAGTCAGCTTCGTTTGCGAAAGTCATTGGCAGGATTCCCGCATTGATTAGGTTTGCCATATGAATTCTAGCAAAGGATTTTGTCAATACGGCTTTAACGCCAAGGTAAAGCGGAGCAAGAGCAGCGTGCTCTCTTGAAGAGCCCTGTCCATAGTTGCTTCCGCCGATTATTATGCTGCGTTTGAGATCCAAAGCGCGTTTTGGAAATTCCTCATCGCACACTGCAAAACAATATTCGGAAATTTTTGGAATATTAGAACGCAGAGGAAGAATCTTTGCTCCGGCAGGCATAATATGGTCTGTTGTGATATTATCGCCAACTTTTAAACTGCATTTTGCGTCTATTTCGTCGAGAAGCGGTTCTGATACCGGGAACGGTTTGATGTTAGGTCCGCGAAGAACTTCAACTGTGTCCATTTTTTCTTCCTCAATCGGAGGAACTACCATATTGTCATTTATAGTAAACACTTCAGGCAGTTTGAACTCAGGCATATCGCCCAAACTTCTGGGGTCCGTCATAACGCCGGCAATTGCTGAAACTGCGGCAACCTCAGGAGATACCAAGTAAACCTGACCGTCCTTTGTTCCGCTTCTTCCCTCAAAGTTTCTGTTAAATGTTCTGAGCGAAATACCGCCTGAATTAGGTGACTGTCCCATACCGATACAAGGTCCGCAAGCGCTTTCCAGTATTCTGGCTCCGGCGTCAATCATCTTTGAAAGAGCTCCGTTTTCTGCTATCATATTAAGAACTTGTTTTGAACCTGGTGCGATGGAGAGAGAAACTCCCGGATCAACAGTTTTTCCATCTAAAATATATGCAACTTTGAGCATATCAAGAAGTGATGAATTTGTACATGAACCAATACATACCTGGTCAATTTTCATTCCGGCAAGCTCGGAAATCTTTTTAACGTTGTCAGGTGAGTGAGGGCAGGCAGCCATAGGCTCGAGTTCGCTCAAATTGATCTCTATAATTTCATCATATTCAGCGTCAGCGTCAGCGCTGAGAGGTTTATAATCGGCTTCCCTGTCCTGAGCTCTTAAAAATTCACGTGTAATTTCGTCAGACGGGAAAATAGAGGTAGTAGCTCCGAGTTCAGCTCCCATATTTGTAATAGTAGCTCTTTCCGGAACTGAAAGTGATTTAACGCCTTCTCCGCAGTATTCAATAACCTTGCCGACACCGCCCTTTACAGACAAAATTCTAAGAACTTCAAGTATAACGTCTTTTGCGGCAACCCAGGGGTTAAGCTTTCCGGTAAGCTCAACTTTAACTATTTTAGGGTATGTAATATAATATGTGCCTCCGCCCATAGCAACGGCAACATCCATACCGCCGGCACCCATAGCTATCATACCGAGACCTCCGCCGGTAGGCGTATGGCTGTCGGAACCAATTAAAGTTTTTCCGGGGATTCCGAAACGTTCAAGATGTACCTGGTGACAGATACCGTTTCCGGGACGAGAAAAATAAATACCGTGCTTTTTACAAACACTGCCGATAAAACGGTGGTCGTCGGCATTTTCAAAACCGCTTTGCAGCGTGTTGTGGTCAATATATGCAACTGATTTTTCAGTCTTAACTCTGGGAACTCCCATAGCTTCAAATTCAAGATACGCCATAGTTCCGGTAGCGTCCTGGGTCAAAGTCTGGTCGATACGAATACCTATTTCCTGCCCTTTGACAGATTCGCCCTCAACCATGTGGTCTCTCAATATTTTTTCTGTAAGTGTCAAACCCACTAAAATCAACTCCTTTTCAATATACAAATACTTTTTAATTGTTATATATTCATTTTATATTAACATGCCCGAAATGTCAAGCGTTATGTTAAGTTTTTCACAATAATTACAGTGTTTCCAAACAGTGGGATTATTGTGAAATTGGGCTGTATAAATGCTATAATAGTCATAATTTTTTGAAATGATATAATTGTATTATCTTTATTTGTTTTTAATTACAAACGTTAGTTTGATGTGCCTAGCCCGGTTGCGTCCGCCGGACCCGGGCGCCGACACATATTTTTTTATTTTATTATATATTAAATATGGAGTAACTTTGTTAATAATCTATTAAATATAAAAATATATAAAAAATAAATAAGAATAATAACAATAGAATGTCTATATGGTTTGAAAAGCTAAGAATAAAAGCAAAAATTATTTAGCAAAAAAGTTTATTTAGCAACAAATATTAGCAACAAATAATGGTTTGGAAAAATAAGTAGACTGTAGATAAAGTATGAAGTGTTTGGCAAGATGCACAAGACAAGCTTTAGCCCCGCTTGCACAAGGAGTTATGAGGCAGCTTTATGGTCTCAAGGAGAATAAATAGCGTTTCCGAGCGTTGCCCATTTCTCAGTTCAGCTTTAATAATCGTTCTTTCGTTGGAGAAATCTTACTTTTTTGTATAACGTTTCCCGTAAAATCACTTTTTTATATGTTAAAATAAATTAAAAATTTATGTTTATTTTATATTATAAATTACTATAATCTATGTTTATAAAAGTAAAATGAAAACTATAAGTATATAAAATAATTTTATCAATAAAATATCTCAAAATCCGATTTAAAATCACATTCATATTTAATATTCTTGAAAAGAAGAAAGTGTGTCAGCGCCCGGGTCCGGCGGGCGCAACTGGGCTAGGCACATCAAACCAACGTTTGTAAATAAAAGTAAATAAATAGAATTTATTTATTAATTTCAGGATTGTCAGTCCGCCCCACGAGATAATCAATAGAAACATCAAAATAATCAGCAATAGCTGTTATAGTTTTTAGACTGGGTTGTGCAGTTCCGTATTTTAACCGTTGTACAGAATTAGGCTGAATATTTATTTGTTCGGCAAGCTGCTTTTGAGTAATACCATTTGAAACTCGCAAATTTCTTAATTTATTATTAAAATTATTCATTAAAATATCACCATTTTTAATATGAATTATATAAATGTGTCAGCACCCGGGTCCGGCGGGCGCAACTGGGCTAGGCATATCAAACTAACGTTTTTAAATAAAAGTAAATAAAATCTATTTATTAATTTTAGGATTGTCAGTCCGCCCCACGAGATAATCAATAGAAACATCAAAATAATCAGCAATTGCTATTAACATATCATACGCCGGTTTACGGGATCCTTGTTCATAATTTTGAACGCCTCGTTCACTGGCTCCTATAAATTCAGCAAGTTGTTTTTGTGTGACATTATTTAATTTACGTAACTCTTTTAATCTTGTACTTAAGTTAATTCATTAAAATATCACCATTCTTAATATGTATTAAATAAATGTGTCCGCGCCCGGGTCTGGCGGGCGCAACCGGGCTAGGCACATCTAACTAACGTTTGTAAATAAATTATAGTTTATTTATTAATTTCTGGATTCTTAGTCCGTCCCACGAGATAATCAAGAGATACATTATAAAAATCAGCTAGGGAAATGAGTATATCAAAAGACGGACGTTGATCATTTGCTTCATAACGTTGATAATTCCGTTCTGTAATACCAATATTAGAAGCTACTTGTTTTTGAGTATAATTAAAAGATATTCGCATTTCTTTTAAATGTTCTCCAAAATTAAACATAAAAAATAACCTTTCAATAAATTAATATATAGAAGTGCCCATGCACAAATTTGTCTGCTCAAAAGATTGGGCATATCAAACTAGTATTCCGTAAATAAAAGTAAATAAAATATAATCTATTTATATAATTTGGGATTGTCAGTACGTCCAACCAAGTAGTCAATGGATACGTCAAAATAATCAGCTAAAGCAATCAGCACACTTGCCGTAGGTTCACGTTGACCACGTTCATAGTATTGATATGCTCTTAATGACAAATTTACATCTTTTGCAATATCTTTTTGCAAAAGGTTTTTATCTTTTTTTAATTTAATAAGTCTGTTAGAAAGTTTATTCATAAAATAACCTCACAAATTTTGTAAAAAAGTATTGACAAGCATAAATGTGCATGATATAATAAGTTCGAAAAGAGCACATGTGTGCATTCGTTGCTTTGGAAAGAGATGATGCAATATTATACATATATAAAAATATCTAAAAACTATATAATATAAGATTATTTGGTGTATTGTGTACATAGTAAAACGTAGTTGATAATAATCTTTTGTATTATTATAGTTTAACATGGTTTGACAAAATAAACAAGCCTTTTATTGGGCTTGTATTAAAAAATTAAAAGAGGAGGGAGTTATAATGAGTTACTTTTTAGACCCTTTCAGCAAAGTAAATATTCAGCAGATTGCTTCATTTATCATGTATGGGGATGAATTTACAATACCTACAAAAGGCTCTTATGAACAGAGAATAGAAGAAGCCTGGAATTCTTTTGTTGAAGAGGCAAAAAAATTATATCCGGATTTAAAAGAAACAGACAGGATTTTTGACTTTATTATTTTTTATGCTTCGGTAGTTGAGGAAATATATATGGAAGTCGGTATTAGGTGCGGAGCGCAGCTGGTTATAAAACTTTTTGAAAAAGATATTTAATATAATTATTATAAAGATTACACATCATAATTATTACACAGCATGTAATAATTTACTTACATGCTGTGCTAATTATTGTATCTCGTAATCAATTGACGGTTAAATTGATATAGAAATTAAAGATAAAATAGTGGCATTACTTAGTATGATAAACTTTGAGGTTAAAATAGCTTTAAACAGTTTCATGATTTGTTATAATGTTATAAATTATATATTTGATTATAAAAATATAACTATTATACAAAAACAATCTTAAAAGTTTTGTGATTAGAAAATAGATGTTTAGTTTATAAATCAAAACATTCTCATGTGTTCCAGTTTAAACTTTATATTTTTAAATCTTTTTTACGGGTATGTACAAATTAGAAATCAGACCGTCTTTGTCATTTATCTCAGAAGGAGACGTGATATATTCAAGAAACAGGTGTCCGTTAAAATCGTAGCCGTTTATCTCCATCCATTCAGCTATTGATTTATAAATATCGCATATTTGGTCATACCAGCCTGTAAATGTTACGCAGGCTGTGAGTGTTTCGGGGACTTCCTTAAATTTAAGAATTTCAGAGTCATCAAACTTACCGTTGACACCAATCTGTACCTCAATATCCGGGCTTTCATCTTTATGGTCATTATCCATATAGACAGCGACGGGAGGGCAGTCATTTGATAAACAGATGTCATTTTTAGCGGCAAGTAAGTAGATTTTCTTCCACAGTTCTCCTTCGTCTTTATATTCCGGTATTGTTTCTCTTAATGCTGCCACTGAGCGTTTTGGTACTGTCTTTAATTCAACATTATATTTTGGCATAGTCTCATTCCTTTCAAGTTTTTTAATAGTCTTATCAAGCGTTAAAAGCCGTTTTTCAATATCTGAATATTCAGCCTGCATTTTTATTTGGCATTCTTTTATAACGGTCAGCATAGCTTCAGGAGAATAGTTCAGATGTTTAAGAATTTTAATTTCGGATATACTTATACCCATATCCCTAAGAAGTTTTACATTAGATATTTCGGAAAGCTGTTTGGTTTCATAATAACGGTATCCGGTAAATTTATCTATATAAGCCGGGGATAGTATTCCATGCTCATCATAGTAGCGCAGCATACGTATGCTTACCATTGACAGCCTTGAGAAGTCACCTATTTTTAACATTATATTTCCTTCTTTCGTACATGTACTTTTGAGCTCGTATTTAGTATAATACCTAACACTGTGTCAGAGTCAACAGTATTTTTTGTTTTTTATGAAAATAAAAATTTTTTTGAAAAATTTTCAAAAAAAGTCTTGACAAAAATAAAATTAGGTATTATAATGCAAGAGTTGACTTTGGTTCCCCTCGTGTCAACAATTTTGCGAGCATGCTGGAATCGGCAGACAGGCACGTTTGAGGGGCGTGTGCTTATGGCGTGTGGGTTCAAGTCCCACTGCTCGCACCATTATATTGCCTGATTGTGTAAGGGTAGCACAAATGACTCTGACTCATTTTGTCCGGGTTCGAATCCTGGTCAGGCAGCCATAAAGCGTTTGACACAATGTCAGACGCTTTTTATTTTAAAATTTCTGATTGGCGGCGGTTATATTTTGTTTGATAAATTAAAACAGAAAACTATGTCAGCAAACGAGTATGTCAAAACTTTTGTAAAGTGGATGTTTCTTGCTACTATAACCGGAGGTTTTGGCGGTATAGTCGGTTCCCTCTTTAATATGTGCATTGTATATGTTACTAAAATGAGAAATAAAAACAGCTGGCTGATTTTTTTGCTTCCTCTTGGAGGACTGCTGATAGTGTTTCTTTACCGGATTTGTAAAATGGATAAAAATTCGGGCACTAATAATGTTATCAAATCAGTGAGAAGCGAGGAGGATGTTCCGTTTCTTTTGGCGCCTCTGATTTTTATAGGTACTACTGTCACTCATTTATTTGGCGGCAGCGTTGGCAGAGAAGGAGCTGCTCTTCAGCTTGGCGGCAGTATTGGAGAAATGACCGGTAAGCTGATTAAGCTGAATGAGAATGATATGCACATTATAAGAATGTGCGGTATGAGCAGCGTGTTTTCAGCTCTTTTCGGAACCCCTCTGACTGCAACTTTCTTTGCTCTTGAGGTCATAAGCGTTGGTATAATACACTATTCGGCTTTTATACCGTGTCTTTTGTCGGCTGTGCTGTCGTATAAAGTTTCTTTATTGTTCGGAATCATACCTGAGACATACTTGCTTCCATACATACCATTGTTATCTATGGCGTCTTTCTTTAAGACCATTGCTATTGGTATAGTTTGCGCTGTTGTAAGCATAATTTTCTGCGTTGGAATTTTCGGTACAAATAAGCTTTTTAAGAAGTGGCTTAGGAATCCTTATCTGAGGATTTTTGTTGGCGGAGTTATAATAGTTGCTTTAACATTTTTTCTTGGAACAACTGATTATAACGGAGCCGGAATGAATGTCATCGACCGGGCAGTATTAGAAGGAAAGGCTTTGCCTTATGCGTTTCTGTTAAAAATGATTTTTACAGCTATCACTATTGGATGCGGTTTCAAAGGCGGTGAAATAGTTCCGACATTATTTATTGGAGCGACGCTTGGCTGCGTTCTGGGAGGATTGCTGCATTTTAATCCGGCTTTTTCTGCTGCGCTGGGGATGGTTGGTATGTTCTGCGGTGTGGTAAACTGTCCTATAGCCTCTGTTTTGCTGAGTGTGGAATTATTCGGTTCCGGAGGTATTGTGTTGTTTGCGACTGTGGCGGCTGTAAGTTATATGATGTCAGGTTATTATGGATTATACAGCGGTCAGAAAATAGTTTACTCAAAACTTAGAACTGAGTTTATAAATATATATACAAAAAAAGAATATTAATTTTGCGGATATTCAGTCCGCTTTTTATTTTGTCCCGGCGTAATATGCCGGGATTTTTTATTTTAAAGAAATATTTTAAAAGTTAAAAATATGTATAGGTTTTTATTGCCAATCGTATTGTTTGGTGATAATAGATTATCAGGATTTAATTATTCAGTGATTGATAATGATTTTATTGGTGTAAGGCAATATATTTTCTACTATTGTAAAAGGCGTTTTTGACAATAGATTTTATTAGTTTTAATTCGGGTAAAATTAATGTCGATATTTTTGGATAAAAAACTTTTGGGAAATAAAGGCGGAAATAAAGTCTTTGTCTAACTCTATCAGGTAGCCGTTTATTAAGGATTAAATTATAAATGTGGACATAAATGATATGAGATTATAAAGGAGGAAATTAAATGAGGTATGAAACAGAACAAATAGGAGGGGCTTTGGTGGTCAAGCTATACGGCGAGATTGACCAGCATTGTGTAAGCGAGATACGTGACGACATTGACAGACAGATTGCTATTAGGAATATAAACTCATTGATAGTTGATTTGGGCGGAGTAGAATTTATGGACAGTTCAGGAATCGGTATGATAATGGGCAGGTATAAAAATATGGTCAGCCGCGGCGGAAAAATGATGCTTGTTCGTCCTCAGCCACAGGTTGACAAAGTTCTTGAACTATCGGGTATTAAAAAACTTTTTGAAAAGAATTGCGGATAAAAAGGAGTGAATAAAATGAATAACTATATGAAACTGGAAATACCATCAAAGACCACAAATGAAGCTTTTGCCAGAGCGGCAGTTGGGGCGTTTGCAGCTCAGGTTGATTTAACTATAGAGGAACTGTCCGATATTAAAACCGCTGTTTCTGAGGCTGTAACAAATTCCATAATTCATGGATATAAAGACGCAAGCGGGGTTATATTTATAAATTGTAATATAAGTTGTAAGGATGACAAGTATACTATTGAGATAGTTATAGAGGATAAAGGAAAGGGGATAGAGGATATAGATGTAGCAATGCAGCCGCTATATACTACCTCTCCGAATGACGAGAGAAGCGGAATGGGCTTTACAGTTATGCAGAGTTTTATGGATAGCTTGGATGTAAACTCTGTTTTGGGAGAGGGGACTAAAGTAGTAATGACAAAACGCATTGGAGCCGAAAATACTTATGACTAAATTTTCTGAAGCAAACGATGAATTGCTGAAACGGATTTCGGAAGGCGATGAGAGTGCGCGGGAGGAAATAATAGAGCAGAATATAGGTCTTGTTCGCTCCATTGTTAAAAGATTTTTAGGCAGAGGCCATGAAGCTGAGGATCTGTTTCAGATTGGCTGTATCGGGCTTATTAAGGCTGTAAATAAGTTTGACAGAAGCTATGGCGTAACTTTTTCTACTTATGCAGTGCCAATGATAATAGGAGAAATTAAAAGGTTTATTAGAGACGACGGTATAATAAAAGTAAGCCGTGCGTATAAGGACATATCATACAAGGCTTTCACTGTCAAAGAAAGAATGATGGCGGAACAGAAGACAGAGCCCACTTTGGCAGAAATAGCAAATGAATTGAATATAACTCCTCAGGAGCTGTCAACAGCAATGGAGGCCGCAAGGTCCCCGGAATCTTTGTATGCTCAGACTGACGACGGAAAATCTGAGGGGCGGTCTTTGATAGAAAAACTTCCGTCTGACGAGGATTATGAACAAAAAATAGAGAACCGAATATTGCTTAGTCAGGCGTTTAAAGGAATGGATGAAAGAGAGAGAATGATAATATATATGAGATATTTTAGGCAGAAGACACAGTCAGAAATTGCAGCTATTTTAGGTATCTCGCAGGTTCAGGTTTCGAGAATTGAAAAAAAGGTTCTGATGAAAATGCGTGATAAATTAACAGGATGATATGTAAAATTTGTATATCATCAGATATTTTAGGTCATAATAATTCCAGACAGAATAAAATGGAAAAGGAGAGAATTTTTATGGCCGGATCTCAAAAAAATAAAAATCAGGAATATCTTGACTATGTAAACAGAACATCGCCCAAAAGTCCAATGCTCAAAAATATGCTGCTGGCATTTTTATTTGGGGGTCTGATATGTGTAATAGGACAAGCCTTTGGAGATTTATACAAAAATGTTTTTCACATGGATATTGAAAATTCAAAGACGGCAGTCAGTATAACTATGGTGTTTTTGGGAGCTTTGCTGACAGGACTTGATATATATCCTAAAATAGCAAAATATGCAGGGGCAGGTACTATCGTTCCGATAACAGGTTTTGCAAATTCCATAGCTTCACCGGCTATGGAGTTTAAACGAGAAGGTCTTGTTACAGGTATGTCAGCCAAGATGTTTGTTGTAGCCGGACCGGTGCTTGTTTATGGTATAACAAGTTCAATTGTTGTCGGAATAATATATTATCTTTATAAGATTTTGATAGGAGGTTAAATTTATGGCCGTTCGTTTAGGAAAGCAGACAATAGCACTTGAAGCTCCGGTATCTATAGTAAATACAGCCACAGTTGTGGGAACCAAGGAGAGCGAGGGGCCGTTGGCTCCATATTTTGATGTTCATTTGAATGATGCAGAGTGGAATGAAGAAACATGGGAAAAATCAGAAAGTAAAATGCAGAGGGAAGCTGCAAAACTGGCAATAAGAAAAGCCGGAATGGAACCCGGAAATATAGATTGTGCATTTGCAGGGGATTTGCTTAACCAGTGTATAAGCTCGGGCTTTAGTGCGAGAGAACTTGAAATACCATATTATGGCTTGTACGGAGCATGTTCAACCATGATAGAGGGATTGAGTTTAGGCGCTATAAGTATTGACGGAGGAGGATTTGACAGAACCATAGCAGTAGCGTCAAGCCACTTTTGTACAGCTGAAAGACAATATAGAACTCCTCTTGAGTATGGCGGACAGCGTACCCCAACAGCACAGTGGACTGTGACCGGAGCGGGAGCTGCGGTTCTTGAAAAAAGACAGTTTCCGCCTTATATTACCCATATAACAACAGGAAAGGTTATTGACTTTGGAGTGACAGACCCCAATAATATGGGAGGCGCGATGGCTCCGGCGGCAATAGATACATTAAAAGCGCATTTTAGAGATACAAAGAGATCACCTAAAAATTATGATTTAATTTTAACAGGAGATTTAGGAAAAGTAGGAAGAGAGATAGTTATAGATATGATGACAGCCGGCGGATTTGATATGGAACAAAATTATAATGACACCGGCTGTATGATATATGATTTTGAAACTCAGGATGTTCATGCCGGAGGCAGCGGATGTGGATGTGTTGCCGTTACTCTTTGCGGATATGTTTTTGAAATGATGAAAAAGGGTGAGTTAAATGATGTCCTTATATTGGGAACAGGCGCATTGTTAAGCCCGACGTCGTCTCTGCAGGGAGAATCAGTTCCGGGAATTGCGCATGCGATTTCACTTTCAACAACACCAGGAGGCGGAAAAAATGGATTATATTAATGCGTTTTGGGTAGGCGGACTCATATGCGTTGTAGCACAGATTTTAATAGATAAGACAAATATGACTCCGGCAAGGATTTTGGTACTGTATGTTGTTATAGGAACAATTCTCGGTGGAATTGGGATATATGACAAACTTGTGGATTTTGCTGGAGCAGGGGCAAGTGTGCCGCTTGTTGGATTTGGCAATGTTTTGGCCAAAGGCGTTATGAAAGCGGTTGACGCGAATGGTCTTATTGGAGTAATTACGGGAGGAACTGCGGCAGCAGCCGGAGGTATAGCGGCCGCAATATTCTTTGGGTTTTTAGTTGCATTAATTTTTGATCCAAAAGCTAAAAAATAATTTAAAATACTTCTTAATAAAAGCATATTACTTTATAATAATATTTTATATTTAATTTAAGTTTTTGACTTAAGATTTAAAATTTAAATTTAATGTGATTTATTATTGTTATAAGTTGTCAGTTATTTAAAGTATTTTTGCTTGTTTTAAATAATATTTCAGAAATGTGACAAACGTTTGATATAAACCATTTATTGTTTTTATTTTATGGTAAACCATTAAAAATTAACTTAACATGAATGTCAATGTTACAAAAGTATTAAAAGATTTTTGGTTAGGATATAATGATTAACGTATTTCCAGTAATCCCATAGTTTCTTATATATTACATTTTAAAATTTGCTTTTTGGATATTGAAATGATAACATATCAATTTGAAAAGTAATATATATATGAAATCAGAGTTAAAACTTTATTAGGAGGTGGGATTATTGATGGAGAGCGGTGCGAAACATGGGCATAAAAACAGCGACGGGACTTTTGGAATTATCAAAAGAGAAGTCAGGCTTGAAGGCTCCGCTGAATGCGTAGAATGTGTATTTGAGGGATTTCTCAGGTGTTGTTATGAAATAGAACTGAGGGAACATGAATTGGTTAGTATAGAATATTTGCTGACTATAGGACATGATAAGTTTCGCCATTATGGAATTAAAGCAATAATGAGAAATAAGGATAATGATATTTTAGATTGCTCTGTTGCTGAAAATAGGTTTGCTACACTAACTGAATGTATTATTAAAATGCAGATGCTGGCTAAAGACAAAGTCCTTCCATGCACTTTGCCTTATGTAGTATAAATTAAACCGTGTTGGTTTTTGTAATATAAAAAAAGACTGCCGCATTAGCGGCAGCCACAGAAACCAATATATACATAAATAAAAATCAGTTTATTCTATTGTTTGGTTGGTGTTGTCAACCTGAGCAGGTGCGCTTGGAACAATATTTCCGCTGTTTCTCATTTCGTTTCTATTATTTCTCACAATATTAACACATTGTTCTAAATCTTTCATAGAAGACATAACGACTTTTTCAACAGTTTCAAGAAGATTGTCTGCGTAATTAAAGGAAGAATCAGTAACTTGCTGTGCATTTGAACGAGCGTTTTCAATAATCTGATTGCCTTGAACGATAGCTTTTTTTGTAATCTCGTTCTCGTTGACCATGGCAATAATCTTATCTTCAGCACTTTTAATTAAATTATCAGCCTCAGTTTGAGCTTCCTGCAAAATTCTTTGTCTTTCTTCTTTAATCCATTTAGCTTGTTTTAAATCATCGGGAAGCTTTAGCTTAATCTCTTGAAGAACGTCTAAAAGTTCATCTTTATCAAGAATACAGCGTCCGGAAAACGGCACTGAAGCGCCTTTGTCGATTATATCCTCCAATTCATCCAACAATTCTAATGCATCCATATAAAATACCTCCTTGAAATATTAAGCCGGTCTAGTATTTTGAATTTTCGAAACGGCTTTTTATAATAGGGATTAAGTTGTCCGGAACGAGACCGTTAAGACATCCGCCATACTTTGCGATTTCCTTTACGATACTGGAACTTAAAAACATATATTCTTTACTTGAGTGCAGAAATAAAGTCTCAAGCTCTTCATATAAGGTTTGATTTGTAAGCGCCATTTGAAATTCATATTCAAAGTCGGATACCGCTCTAATTCCCTTAATAATTATCTGTGAATCAATTTTCTTCATAAAATCTACCAGCAGACCGGAAAACGATGTTATTTCAACATTTTCTAAGTCACCGGTAACAAGTTTTAACATTTCGACCCGTTTTTCAACTGAAAACAAAGGATTTTTTGAATTGTTGACGAGTACGGCAACAACTACTTTGTCAAAGAGTTTTGAAGCTCTTTTTATAACGTCCATATGTCCGTTTGTGCAAGGGTCAAAACTGCCTGGATATACCGCAGTTCTCATATAATCACCTCTGCATAACCGTTATTACCGTTTTGCCATATCTGGATGATTTTAAAATGTCAAACCCGGTACTTGTTATGTCTTCGCCGTCTGTCTCAGTTTCGGCTACTATAATTCCATTCTCTGATAAAAGATTGTATTCATAAATCTTATTCAGAGATTTAACAAGAAGCCCCTTATTATATGGGGGATCTAAAAAAATAATATCAAATCCGTGTGTTAATTTAAACGGAATACTTTTGCCGTCTAAAGTTACCATAACGTCCCCGTCATATAGCTTATCCAAAAAATTAATTGCGTCAGTCTGATATAGGACAGAAAACTCCTGAAGACCTGAACCATTAAGGTTATTGTTTACCAATTCTGCGGATTTGCGACTATTTTCGACAAATACAGCGCAGTCTGCTCCGCGGCTTAACGCCTCTATACCAAGGGCGCCGCTTCCTGCAAACAAATCCAAAACCAAACGGCATGGAAAACGCATTTGAATTATATTAAACAGGGATTCTTTAACTCTATCTGTAGTTGGTCTAGTGCCGTCACCGAGCGGAGAAGCGAGCTTATATCCGCGTTTTTTACCAGATATAATACGCAAAACAAAGTCCCCCTTGCCGGAAATAGAGTTAAGTAATATATTCTATATATTTATATATCAAATTTGTAATTTTGTCAAGCGTTTTAAACAAATTTGTAACTATTACCAAAAAAAGAAAAAAGTCAAAAAATAAATATACCCCACGATTGCCGTAGAATGGATAAGGTAAAAACCTGGAAACCAGGTGGGATCGACTCAAAAGCATTACAAGTCCACTGAATACCCAAAGGTATGAGGCATGTGCGCCGCTTACTGAAGTTTTGATCCCTTATAAAAATTGTTGGTTTTACATTATTGCCATAAATACGTACAACGCAGGGAAATATTTAATTCATATCATATTATATCATATTTTTTTAAAAATACAACATTTTTTTGATTTTTTTTGTTACAAATTTTTGGTTTTGTATTTAAGAAATTCATTTCGTTAATGTTACAGGGCGTTTCGGGAACTTTACAACCTAATAACAAATTATTATTTCCAAATATTTAGGATTGAAATAAAAAAATTTTTAGTTATAATTAATTCTATATTAACATAGATTTTATTGAGTATCGGCCGGGTGGTTAAAAACTGCCGTACTTTAAATTACCATTTGCTATAATTTGTCTGTTTCGTATTTTGTATATCGATTAGACTAATATTTTTTGTGGTTATTATAGCAGAAAAATTTTCAGGGAGATTGTTTTATGAAGATTGAGAAGATCAATGAGAATAAAATAAAGGTTTTAATCGACATTGACGAAGCGAAAGAGTGGAATGTGAATATAAAGAACATAGCGTCAAATACACCTGAAATTCAGGAGATGTTTTGGACAGCGCTTCGTCTTGCCGAGAAGGATGTGGAATTTTCAGTTGACGGAGCAAAATTATTTGTTGAGGCTATACCGGGACAGACAGAGGGGTTTGGAATGCTTATAACTAAGATATTTAGTGATAATGACCTAAATTTGGCTGTTTCAAATTGTTCATATAAGGGTCGTGTCAAAAAAAGAAAATTGACGCCTGGGAGGAATGAGTGTATAAAAAGGGCTTTGGGGAAACGTATATTCAGGTTTTGTGATTTTGAAAATGTTTGCCAGGCTGCAAGTGCGGTTTATCGGGATTTTGAGGGAGAAAGCACTCTTTATAAACTTGAAGATTCATATTATATGCTGCTTCTTCCAACAGACAGCTCTTCTATTATTGGGATAGAAAAGGTTATGCTTGAGTTTTCCGATAAACAGTCTAAGACGCTTATATCTCACGGCAGACTCAATGAATTGGGCGAGATAATGATAAAAGAAAACGCAGTAAATATATTATCAGAATATTTTTCATAAACTACATAAAATATACTTTATAAATTCAAAATCGGCAGAGTAATAATCACTCTGCCGATTTTTAAGTTATAGCTCTTAATATTAGGTTAAAATAAGTATTAGGTATTAGGATAAAATACAGCGTCTAATAATTAAGATTTGTCAAACAAGATTATTACCGGCGCTGATTCTAATAACAAAAAATCTTACATACGAATCTATACTATGACTTTGTACTTAAAGAAGCGCAAAATACATATGGATTATATAAATATCGTATGTTCAACTTATTTGATAAAGTAAAACAAGTTAACGAAAATAACTATAATGAAAATAAATAAAAATGTGGTTTTGCAAGCATCGGTAGGGAAAACGAAGTTTGCCGCGTAAGGCGCGCAGCCGCGGAAAAGCTATTATAAAAAAGTTTATGTTAATATTAAGCGGATTGTTTGATAAACCTACACTTTCAAAAAATTACTTAGTTGTGGTGTATATTCTTGAACACCGAGTGAGGTGATCAGCCATATCACGTGAAGTATGAACATACTTAGAATAAATTGACATAGTTTTTTAATAATAAACTTTTCCGCGGCGCGCGCCTTACGCGGCAGATTTCATCTGCCCTTCGAAGCTTGCAAAACCACATTTTTATTTATAGTTGATCTTATATTTGCCTTAAAATTTCTGTCCATATATTATAACATTTCCAATAAATCAGTTTTCAAATTTTGACAGCTTATAATACCTCTATAAAAGTTATATTAATAAAAATTAAATGGGTGTAAAATCAATAATTTGATTTTACACCCATTTTTTTAGTTTTCTTCATATTAATGAAAGATTATGAATATGAATGATATAACTGGATTAATTAAAACATTTTAAGAGAAGGGAAGAACTTTTATGGAGAACAATGAATCAATGGGAAGACATACTGTCACTATTGAAGACCGAAAACGAATAAAAATAAATTGCGTTGAGGACGTGGAGAGCTTTAATGAAGAAAAAGTAGTAGTTTATACAAGCATGGGCGTAATGATAGTCTCCGGATTTGATTTTAAGGTTAACCGTTTGAGCGTTGAGGACGGACAGCTAATTATCGACGGAGAGGTAGACAAGGTGGAATATATGGAAGTTGCAGATAATGACGACAGGGGAGGCTCAGGATTTTTCGGAAAACTTTTTAGATAAATAAATTACGGAGGAAAAACAGATGGATACAATTACAAAAGCAAACGAATTAAATTACTTTTTTTGGTCAATGATATGCGGCGTTGCAATGACAATAGTTTATGACTTTTTGAGAGCTAGAAGAAGAGAAAAAAAGCAGGTTGGATTATTTATATATATAGAAGATATAGTTTGGTTTTGCGTTTTAGGGGTGCTCGTATACTTGCTTGCATTCAGACAGAATGCCGGTATGATAAGATGGTACAGTTTTTTTGGAATAGGACTGGGGGCGCTTATTTATAAACTATTGCTCGGCGACAAACTTATGAACGTGTTTAGAAAATGTTATTCATATTTTGTCAGGGCCTTCTGTTTTCTAATAAAAATTATAATGTGGCCTGTTAGATTTATAGCAGCTTTAATTAAGCGGCCGATTGGAGTTGTAGTGTGGCATTCAAGGACCGGCTCAAGACAGCTGTCAGATATGATGAAAGTGTCTAAACAGCGGCTTCGTAACAGAATGAGATATAAGGCAAGAAAAACAAACAGCAGTGAGGAAGATGAATAATAAAGCTGTGATTATAAAAATAACTAATAATGGGTAGAATATCCAAGTAATTTTGTATTGTAAATTATAGTATTTGAGAGACTTTTTCATTGACAAAACGTATTTGATAATATATAATATCCTTGTAGGTTTGTAAATTTATTACATAATCAAATAGCTGTGAAGTTTTCACTGCTGTTAGGAGGATGAGCGTCGGTGAATTCTGCGGGAGAAACAAGGAGAACAGATAAAAACAGCAGAAATTTTTCGTCGGTAGGCGCGGCCGCTGCGGATGTTAAAAGCAGGGCAACAAAAACGATAAAAAAGACTAAGAATGTTAAATTCAATATAAAAAGGCTGGTTGTGTCTGTAGCCGTACTGGTTTTCTGTGTATATTTTGTTTGCATGATGATAGGTCAGCAGAGCACAATCAATCGTAAAAATAACGAGATACGGAACCTGAATGAGCAAATTACTTCGGCTAACCAGGAAACTGAAAGGCTGAAGGAAGAGCTTGAAAATGTAAATGACCCGGAATATCTTGAGAGAATGGCTAGAGAGAAGCTGGGACTTGTAGGTCCGAATGAGCGTGTTTATATTGACGCTAACAGCACAAACTAAAGTTGAGTTTTAGACTCACATTTTAATTGAGTATTATTAATTTATATAAGCGAGAGTATTCTCTCAGGAGGGAAATTTAGTAAGTATGCAAATTGAAGTTGGAATGGTTTTAAATGTAAAGGTTACCGGGATTACGTCATTTGGCGCTTTTGTTGAGCTGCCTGAAGGAAAGTCAGGACTTATTCATATCTCAGAAATTGCATCCGCTTTTGTGGAGGATGTTAATCAGCACTTGAAAAAAGGTCAGGTTGTTTCCGCAAAGGTTATCGGTGTTGATAACGGCAAAATCAGCTTGTCAATAAAGCAGCTGGAATCCGGAGAAAATCAAGCTAAGCCGGAAAAGAAGCCAAAAGACAGAACAAAGAAGAGGACTTCAAGTCTCCGCAGCAATCAACCGCCGGAAGAGTTTGAATTCGTGTCAAATAAGAATAGAACTGACGATTTGAGTTTTGACGATATGCTTCAAAAATTCAAAAAAGACAGCGATGAAAAATTCCAAGATTTGAAGAGGAACACTGATAATAAGAGAAGCGGCGGTTATAAGAGGGCATACTAACAGATTGTAGGTGATTTTATGACAAGTGCCGGTATATTTTGGATAATTGCGGCAGTTTTGTTCGCTGTGATTGAAGCTGCCACAGTTGCGTTGGTTACAGTGTGGTTTGCGGTAGGAGCACTTGCAGCGGCAATAGCAGCGCAGTTTGGAGCAAGTATTTTATTTCAGGTCGGTACTTTTGTTGTAGTGTCGGCTATTTTGCTTTGCGTTACTCGTCCTGTTTTCAAAAAGATATCTGTGAAAAAGCCGCAGAGAACAAATGCGGACAGGTTTATAGGCGAAGAGGCTATGGTCATTAAAAAAATTGATGATATAAATAATGATGGTCAGGTAAAAATAGCAGGACAAGTTTGGTCAGCTGTATCGGAGGATAAAAGTCCGCTTGAAGAGGGAACAATAGTTAAGGTTATTGCTATCAGAGGAGTGAAGCTGGTAGTAGAACCTATTAATTCATAATTTTATTGAAAATAATTTGATTTTATAAAATATATTTATGAGGTGAAGCAGCATGGTATTTCTAATTATATTACTTGCCATAATTGTTGTTCTTGTTGTGGCAAATATAAAGATTGTTCCCCAGGCGCACGCATATGTTATTGAACGTTTGGGAGCGTACAGCACAACCTGGAGCGTTGGTCTTCATATTAAAATTCCGCTTATTGAGCGAGTAGCGAATAAGGTTACTTTAAAGGAGCAGGTAGTTGACTTTCCTCCGCAGCCGGTTATAACAAAAGATAATGTTACAATGCAGATTGATACTGTAGTATACTATCAGATTACTGACCCAAAGCTTTATACCTATGGGGTAGAGATGCCTATGTCGGCAATTGAGAATCTGACGGCTACTACACTTCGTAATATTATTGGTGATATGGAACTTGACGAAAGTTTGACGTCAAGGGATATAATTAATACTAAAATGCGTTCTATTTTGGATGAAGCGACCGACCCATGGGGAATAAAAGTTAATCGTGTTGAATTGAAAAACATTATCCCTCCGGCAGGTATACGTGAAGCAATGGAGAAACAGATGAAAGCTGAGCGTGAAAGACGTGAGGCAATTCTTAGAGCCGAGGGTGAAAAGAAGTCTGCTATTTTGGTTGCTGAAGGTGTTAAAGAATCCAGAATTCTTGAAGCTGAGGCTGAAAAAGCTGCTCAAATTCTTAAAGCTGAAGCTGATAAAGAAGCGGCTATCCGTATTGCTGAAGGTGATGCTGATGCAATCAGAAATATTCAGCAGGCTACTGCAGACGGTATAAGAATGCTTAATGAGTCTGAGCCGGGTGAGGCTGTATTGACAATCAAGAGTTTAGAGGCGTTTGTTAAAGCGGCCGACGGTAAAGCGACAAAGATAATACTGCCGTCACAAATTCAAGGTATAGCAGGACTGGCTACAACTCTTAAAGAAGTTATGAAGGATTAGTTTTACTAAAATAAATATGTTATTATTCATTTGCACAGATGATTTTATTTCATCTGTGCAAATGCTATGATATAGATAAAAGACTTAAATTACAGAGATTTAAAACATAGGAGGAAAAAATATGTCAGGACATTCGAAATGGGCAACCATAAAGAGAAAAAAAGGAGCAATCGACGCTAAAAGAGGTAAGATATTTACCAAAATCGGCAGAGAGCTAATGGTGGCTGTTAAAGACGGCGGACCTGACCCGGACACAAATTCTAAGCTGCGTGATGTTATTGCCAAAGCAAAAGCTAATAATATGCCGAATGACACTATTCAAAGGAGCATAAAAAAGGCAGCCGGAGAAGGTGACGCAGGAACATATCTTGAAATGGTATACGAGGGATATGGCCCGAGCGGCATTGCTGTTATGGTGGAGACTTTAAGTGACAATAAAAACAGAACGGCGGCAGACCTTCGACACTATTTTGATAAGAACGGCGGAAATTTAGGACAGAGCGGCTGCGTTGGATTTATGTTCGACAGAAAAGGTCTTATAGTTATTGAGAAGACCGACTCTGTTGATGAAGATACTTTGATGATGGACGCTTTAGAGGCAGGAGCCGACGATTTTAATGTTGAGGATGAGTGTTATGAAATCCTGACAGCTCCGGAAGCGCTGGGCAAGACCAGAGAAGAACTGGAAGGCAAAGGCTATACATTTGCACAGGCAGAAGTAAATTACATACCTCAGACCACTACGAAATTAGATAATCCTGAGGACATTGCCAAAATGGAAAAACTGATAGATATGCTTGAAGAAAACGATGATGTTCAAAATGTTTATCATACTTGGGATATGCCTGAGGAAGACGAATAATATTATTTATACTGATGAGCTGCAAAAAAACAGAGCGGCGGCTGAAAATGCGGCGTGAATCTGTTTTTCTGCGGCTTTATTTATAGGAGGTGAAGTTTTTGGCACGTATACTGCATATGGCGGATATGCATTTTGATTCTGCCTTTACCTCGAACCTTTCAATTAATAAATCAAAACTTAGGCGAAGCGAACAGCGTGAAGTCTTTTCAAGGATAATTGAAATGGTTAAGACCGAACAAATTGATGTTATGTTGATTTCAGGCGATTTGTTCGACAGTGAAAATGTCAGCGAAGAAACTATTAACTTTATGGTTAGAAAATTTGACGAGATTTCTGAAATACCTGTCTTAATTGCTGCTGGAAACCATGACCCTTTTAATATGAATTCTGTTTATGAAAGAATTAGTTTAGGTGATAATGTTCATATTTTCAGCATAGAAGGTGGATTTTATGATTTTGAAAATCTTAACCTAAGAGTTTCCGGTGTAAGCTTTGGCAGCGAGGACGGAAGCAATATTAAAACTCCGAAAACACTTCATCCTGAATTTTCAAATATACTTGTTATGCACGGAAATGTTGTTTCTGGTACTGCTGAGAGCGGAATAAGATATAATCCTGTGACCAAACAAGAAATAGAAAACTCAGGATTTGATTATATAGCTTTTGGACACGTTCATTCTTTTAGCGGTATAAATGTAGAAGGAAGAACATATTGGGCTTATCCAGGTATACCTGAGCCGCGCGGCTTTGATGAAAGCGGAGAAAGCGGAGTTGTTATAGGAAATGTTTTAAAAGCGGGTTCAGAATTTAACTTACGTAAAGTTTTAAAGAGAAATTATCATACATTAGAAATTGAGATAACGGCAGATATTTCTGATAATGAACAAATAATCGAGCTTATTGACAGTAAGATAAAAGAGTACGGCAATCAAAATATTTTTAGAATAATCCTTATTGGTAAACTTCGATCAGACTTTTTCATTGATATTGATTTGTTGAAAAGCAGGACCGAAAAGCTTGGTTTTTTTGTTGAAATCAAAGATGAGACAGAAATGGAGTATGATTTGTCGGTTGATATCCAGGATAACAGTTTAAGGGCTGAATATATAAGGTTGATGCAGAAAAAACTTGATGAATGTGTGCACGGAACACGTGAATATAGAATTATTGAGAACGCTGTTAAATATGGTTTGGACGCGATAGAAGGCAGGCTTAAACCATAAGGAACGGAGGTGAGCAAGATTAGAATTACCCGGTTAGAATTAATAAAGTTTGGGAAATTTGCTGACTATTCTATTGATATCAGCGATGGAATGAACGTAATATATGGGGATAATGAAGCTGGTAAATCAACTATTCAGCTTTTTATTAAATTTATGCTCTTTGGTATTCCTTCGAGAGGCGGAAAGAGAGAAAAAATAAAAGACAGAGAGAAGATAATTCCGTGGCAGGATAATAAGGCCGCCGGAAAACTGTTTTTGATAAAAGACGGCAGAGAAATAGAAATATACCGGGAGTTCAGAAAACGTCCTTCCGGAGATATAGTAAAAGTAACCGACAGGAATACTGGAGAAAATTATTTTAACAAGGAAATAAAGTCTGAAGACGTCGGCGTTTTGCTGCTTGGAATGAGCAGGCAGATGTTTGAGCGCACAGTTTGGGTAACTCAGAGTAGTATTTGTATGCAGGGCAGTGATGATGAAATAACTGCTAGGCTTATAAACCTTTTGGAGAGCGGCAGTACAAGTGATGTTTCGATTAAAAGCGCTGTCAGTGGGATTGAAACAAAAATAGCAGGATTAAAGGCGAAAGATGGAAGAAGCGCTCCGGGCGAAATAGATTTGCTTAACCGAGAACGTATAGAGTTAAATAAAACGCTGTCTGAACAAAGGGCATCTGAGAGAAAGAGAAATGAAGTAAATCAAGAGATTAACTTGCTTACTCAGCGTAAATTAAAAATTGACGATGAAATAAAGCATCTTGAAGCGGTTGAAAAATCCGAGCGGGCAAAAGAAAAAATATTGCGTGTTGACAGGATAGACGGCTGTGTTCAAAAAGAAATGCAAATTGCTAACACAAGGCAGTTTCAGCTTTTTAAACACAATGCTGTTCCTGAGAGGGTTGAAAGTTTACGCTCAGATTCTGAACATATAGATGAACTTGAGGTAAAGGCATATCAGACGCAGCAAGAACTTTTAGCTGAACAAAACTGTTTTGCAGCAGAAAAGAAAAAGAGAAAAAGACTGTTATATTTTTTAATTGGAGCTGCCGGATTGGCTGTAATTTTAGCTGCGTTAGGTTTTGTGTTCGGAGTGGGAAAAAATATATTTTATTGGATAACAGCAGGAGCAGTTGTATTATTTCTAATTGCTGCAGGAATTATTTTCGGTTGCATTATTCATAACAATATAGTAAAATTAAAAGAAAGTTTAATAAGTGTTGGCAATGAACTTTCACTTATAAGAAAAGAGATCTCTGAAACTGAAAAGAGATTTTCAGAAAGTCTATCCATTTTGGAATGTGATACTTTAAATGATTTTAATGAAAAATTTAGGTTATATTCTGAGGATAAGGCAAAAATAAAGATGGTGAGAGAACTTTATGAAGAACTCTTAGGTCAAGACGATTATCAGGAGTTAAAGAGAGAGGCCGATAATCAAAGAAAGTTTGTTATTGAATCCGATAATACTGAAACTGACAATATTGAACAAAAACTGGATTCATTAACAAATGAAAAGGAAAAGATTTCCGGGCGTATTTTGGAGCTGAAACAGTTAAAGATAGACGGAGGTTTGGAAATTCCTTTGATTGATATTGAAAATAATATAAAGTTTATTGATGAACAAATTATTGAAAAGGAAGAGGAATATTCATCATACCAAGCGGCGAAGGAGGGACTTATCCAGGCGTATGCAAAAATTAAGTCGGATTACACTCCGCTGCTGAATGCAGAGACAGAAAGAATATTAACCCGGCTTACGGGAGGCCAGCATGACAGTATAAAAGTGGCAGAAGATTTTTCACTCAGCTTAAAAGAAACAGATAAAAATATTGATTTGAAACAGGCGGAGTTTTTTAGTACAGGAACATATAATCAGATTTATTTGGCACTTAGACTGGCAATAATTAAACTTACTTTAAGCGCTTCAGACTCAGTAATATTTTTAGACGATGTTTTAACAACATTTGATGATGGAAGAAGCAAAGACGCGCTTGAAGTAATCAGAGAAATTTGCATTAAAGACGGGTATCAGTGTTTATTATTCACTTGTCATCACCGTGATATAGAGAGTATTAAAAAGTATCCTGATATAAATATAATGGAGGTATTATTATGAGCGGAAAGTTTGATAATTCAAGAGGAAATGTGAAAATAGCGAACAGCGTAATTGCTAAAATAGCCGGTTATGCCGCAACAAGCTGTTATGGAGTTGTGGGAATGGCAACAAGCGGTGGCAAGGACGGTATTGCAAAACTGCTTAAACGCGAAATGATGGATAGGGGCGTTAAAGTAAAGTTAGGCGAGAACGGTATAGATATTTCTCTTTATATTATTGTTGAGTATGGCACAAACATCAATGCTATAGGCGAGGTTATAAGGAGCAGTGTGAAATATAAGGTTGAGGAAATGTCCGGCTTAAATGTGAATACTGTTGACGTAAATGTTGAGGGAATAAGAGTTAATTAGAGCGGATTTTATAAGAAGGAGAATAAAATGATACAGCTTGACAGTAAAAGTTTAAAGTTAATGATAGCTTCTGCGTCAAATCAGATTCTAAACAATGTCGAGAAAGTCAATGATATGAATGTTTTTCCGGTTCCGGACGGTGATACTGGAACTAACATGAGTATGACGTTCAGTGCGGCGGCTAAAAGCGTTGTTGATTTGGATAATAAAAAATCTCCGGTTGAAGTGTTGGGGGTTCTTTCAAAGTCAGCTCTTAGAAACGCCAGAGGAAATTCGGGTGTTATTTTGTCACAGATTTTAAGAGGTCTGTGGCAGGGAGCTGAACAATCAGGAGAACTTGACGTTAGCGGAGTGAAGCATGCTTTATGTGAAGCCAGAGACACCGCATACCGTGCTGTTATGAAGCCGACAGAGGGCACAATATTAACCGTAATACGTGAAATTGCGGAGTATGCAGAAGCTCATTTTGTGGAGTATGATGATGTCACTTTATTTTTGAAAGCTGTTCTTGAGGCCGGTAGGAAAAGCCTTGCCAAAACTAAAGAGATTTTGCCCGTTTTAAAGCAGGTTGGCGTAGTCGACGCCGGAGGATTTGGCGTTATAATACTTCTCGGCGGCGCGGTAAGCGCTTTGGAAAGCGGCAAGGCGGCGGAACTTGAAGAGAGCGGCAAAGCGAATAATAAACAAATTGCATCTCAGGGAATTAAAAGCGCTGAAGCAGATACTTCGGATATAAAATTCAGATATTGTACGGAGTTTTTGATAAATAAAGACAGCGAGCGAAGCGCCGCCCAGTTGATGGCAGCCATTAAACAAAAAGGCGATTGTATGCTGGTCATTGATGACGATGAAATTGTAAAGGTTCATATACACACCAATCATCCGGGGTTTGTGCTGGAACAGGCTTTGAAGCTTGGTGAGCTTACCAGTATAAAAATTGATAATATGAAATATCAGCATAATGAAATTGTTAACGGAAGCCAGGAAGAGGATGAGCTTTCTGACGATGAAACCGAACTGAAGAAATATGGATTTGTTGCCGTATCTTCAGGTGATGGTTTGAGCCAATTGTTTGAAAGTCTTAACTGTGATAAAATAGTTGCAGGCGGTCAAACTATGAATCCCAGCACACAGGATATTTTAGACGCTGTTTTAGATGTTAAAGCTGAAAACGTTTTTGTTCTGCCTAATAATAAAAACATTATACTTGCCGCTGAGCAGGTGAAAGAACTAACTGACGTGAATGTAATAGTTATTCCAACTAAAAATATGCCTCAGGGTATAGCCGCTATCGCAGTATTTAACGAAGACGCAGACTTGGACGAAAACATTTTTATGATGAATGAGAGTGCTGATTTGGTGAAATGCGGACAGGTGACCTATGCAGTAAGAGACACTAGGATTAACGGAGTGGATGTTGAAAACGGAGATATTATGGCTGTTATTGGCAGTGATTTGTCTGTGGTAGGCTCTGATGTTAATGAGGTGGCAAAAGAGTTAGCTGAAAAGCTGGTAGACGAGGACAGCGGTGTAATCTCTATATATTACGGCAAGGATATTGAAAAGGAGAAGGCAACAGAACTTTCTGCTTATTTAGAGAACAAATATTCCGATTTAGATGTTAATTTAAATTATGGCGGTCAGAATGTCTATTATTATATAATTGCTGTGGAATAAGTTTATTTTTAATTATAATTTATATATTCAGAGATATAATAACCTTTATATCTCCATTTTGTTTATAAAATTCAAAATCGGAAAGTTATGATAGCAACTGATAAATGGTTTGATGAAAAATATAAGACAAATTTTAGCTTCGTACATATTTATGGTAATAATTTGTTTGGTTTGATTGAATTAGATAAACGACATCTATTTTGAATTTGGACTGTGGAATGGTGAATAGTTTTGTTTGACAGATTGGCTGAGCGGTGAGAATGGTCTTTACGATTGTACTAAAATGTTTATTAAAAAGACTTTCGAAAATTTCACTGATTTATGCTCTGATGAGATAATAAATGAACAGTGCTTGGATTGAAGAATAAACTCTATGGAACCGTGTATTGCTGATTATGGCTGTTAAAATGCAAAGCTATAAAAGCTGGATAAAACAGGACTTTAAAAAATAAAAATGCTGTTAAAAGGAAGATTTTTATGTTGCTTAGTGACAGTGTGCAGTATTTAAAAGGAATAGGAGAAAAAAGAGCCGAGCTTTTTCATAAGCTGGGTATTTTCACCGTGGAGGATTTGTTATATCACCTGCCGAGAGGATTTGAAGACAGGACAAATATAAAAGATATTTCGGATTTGGCAGAAGGGGAAACAGTTTGCGTTAAAGGCGTTTTAGCTATGGGTTTAAGGAAGTTCAGAGCACGGAACGGCACATGGGTTATTCAGACCAGGCTCTCTGACGGAAGCGGAGTTATGCAGCTGACCTGGTTCAATGCTCCTTATGTTGAAAAATCGCTGGAGGACCCGTCTGCAGAATATATTTTCTTTGGCAGGGTTTCCTATAGGAGAATGTCTCCTGAGATGGTGAATCCGATAATTGAAAAAGTGGACAGCGGAACTTCTAAAATGGGGAAAATAGTTCCTATATATCCGGCCACAGGTGGATTGCAGCAGAGAAGTATCAGAGACGCCGTGACCCAGGCGGTTTTAAAACTCGGCGAAAAGCTTCCTGAATCCCTTCCTGAAGAGATAAGACAAAAATACGATTTAATAGATATAGAGAGAGCTATTCGTTCGGTACATATGCCGGAAACTTTTGATGATTTTTATACTGCTAGAAGAAGATTGGTCTTTGAGGAGTTTTTAAAACTGCAGCTAGGTGTGGCAACCGTTAAAGCGCATAAACACAAACAGTCTGCGGTTGTTATAGAAAATGTGAAATGTATTGCGGATTTTGCGGCTTCGCTGCCTTTTGAGCTTACTAATGCACAAAAGAGAGTTATAAATGAAATATCTGCAGACTTAAAAAATTCGGTTCCGATGAACAGGCTTGTTCAGGGCGATGTTGGTTCAGGTAAAACAATAGTTGCGGCGGCGTCCATGTTTGCTGTGGCAAAATCGGGATATCAGTCTGTCATGATGGCGCCTACTGAAATTTTGGCGGAACAGCATTTTGCCGGTTTAAAGAAATATTTTGAACCGTGGGGAATAAAGGTTGCTTTTTTAAGCGGAGGACAGAAGGCTAAGGAAAGAAGAGAAAATCTTGAGCTGATTGAGAGCGGTGAAGCTTCGGTCATAGTTGGAACTCATGCCGTAATCACGGATAAGGTGAATTTTGCTAATTTGGCTTTGAGTATAACTGATGAACAGCACAGGTTCGGAGTCAGCCAAAGAACAAAATTGGCAGGGAAAGGAATAAACAGTCATACGTTGGTTATGACAGCTACTCCAATTCCCAGAACGTTATCTTTGGTTATTTACGGGGATTTGGATATTTCCATTATAGATCAGCTTCCGCCGGGAAGAAAAGAAATTAAGACCATAGCTCTGACAGAAGCTAGAAGAGCAAAAATGTATGAGTTTATTCTTCAGGAATTAAACAAAGGGAGACAGGCATATTTTGTTTGCGCTCTTGTGGAGGATTCGGACGCGGTTAGTGCAAAAGCGGCGACTGATTATGTAAAAAGATTGAGCAACGGCGTTCTGAGAGGAAAGAGCGTTGGTCTTTTGCATGGAAGAATGAAGTCTTTCGAAAAGGAAGATATAATGAAACGGTTTGCGGCAGGAGAAATAGACGCGCTTGTGGCCACAACAGTGATTGAGGTTGGTGTTGATGTTCCCAATGCAACCATTATGGTTATCGAAAACGCTGAACGTTTTGGACTTTCCCAGCTTCATCAGCTTAGGGGCCGGGTTGGGCGCGGCGCTGAACAGTCGTATTGTATCATGTTTGGCGACCAAAAAAGCGGTGTGGCTAAAGAGCGTATGGCGGTAATGTGTGAAACTAATGATGGGTTTAAAATAGCTGAAAAGGATTTGGAGATTAGGGGACCGGGAGAGTTTTTTGGAACCCGCCAGCATGGTTTGCCTGAAATGAAAATCGGGAACTTTTTTACTGACATGGATATTCTCAAAGAGACCCAAGGAGCTGCGGCAGAAATTTTGAAAGAAGACCCAATGCTGGAAAACAAAAAGTATGATATATTAAACAGAGAAGTTGTTAAGACATTTAATAAAGTGGGCGACGTTTTAAATTAATATTTTTATATAGATAAATTTGTTTAGGATTTAGAATATATGTAATATATTTTGTGCAGTTGCTTGAATTTAGTTAATTGAATAAATTGTCGAAACTCTATGAGGCATTATAATTTTAAATTTTTTGTGATTATTCTTTTGAATTAGTTTTATTATTTATATTAGAGGTTCTGATATTTTTTCAAAATTATAAAGTTTAGTCTGATATATAAAATTGTCAGACTAAACTATGTTTGGTAATTAAATTTTATATTTAAATGCTGCTGTCATATATAAAATATATTATGTGTTTTATTAATAAAAATTGATGGTGTGAGTTAAGATAATTTTAGTTGAAAAAAATCGCTGTCTGTGTAGGGATGGTCATATTTTATTGATAAGTCTTCCTGACTAACCTTATTAAACCCGGCCTTTTCATAGAACTTGTGTGCCCTTTCGGTATTTTTGGGAGTGTCCAGAACAAGCTCCTTAAATTTATGCTCATATGCAAAATCAAGTAATTCAGCAAATAGTTTTCTGCCTAAATTATAAGGTTTTCCGCGGTATTGCTCATTTACAAAGAATTTTTTTAATATTCCAATATCGTTTCCATAGTTCATAAGTCCAATAGTACCGACTAGTTTATTGTTCTCTGATGCAATCCAAAAATAGCCGCCGTTTGTGAAATATTCCTGGTTTATATTTAGTAGTTCAGGTTGGTCTGCAATACTGACTATTGGTCTTGTGCCATCATTTTGGCAGCTCAGCACGAGGCGGATAACCTCATCTTGATATTTGTCTTCGTATTTTTTTATTTCAATCATTTTTGTTTCTCTCCAATATCTAAAAATTACAAATGATTTTGAAAGTCCTTTATATAAATATAAAAACAGTTTTGCTAAGTATATAGATTGTTAACAGTAAAATTATTAAATAATAATTTTAAATCATTTGTAGTACAAAATCGGAATTGCTGTATTTATATATTAGTTTAGCAAATAAAAATTAAAGTTTTATGTAAAATGGGTAATATATTTGAAAACTTAGCTTTTTTTAATTATATTATTTTTATGTATAAAGATTATACTGTATATTTTATTGTTCGCTTTTATATTTCTTCTATAAAATGCACCGGATATTTATCCCAGTATTTTTTATATACATAACCTTTGTTATTATTTATATCGAATTGATACATTCTGAAAATGACTTTGATATTTTTTGGCTGCCATTGTTCCTCATAAGAATACTTATATTTCATACCGACTTTTTTCATAACTTCACCGCTGCCGGGATTTTTTATATCATGTGTTGCCGTAATATACGGCAAATCTAAAGTTTTTAAATATTTAATTAATGCGGCCGCGGCTTCGGTTGTAATCCCTTGATTCCAATATTCTTTTCTTACTGCATATCCGAGGTCATGACTTTCATCATGGCTGAGTTTTATGTATCCTATAGGGATATTATTAGATTTCAGACATATTGCATAGGTTAAATCTTTAGAGTTAATTATATTGTTTAAATATTCTTCTGCCTCATCAATACTGTTAAGAGGAAACATAGGCAGAAATGTGTTTACCTCATTATCACTTAAAAGAGTGAAGAGCGCTTTTGTATCATCCTTATTAAACTTTCTTAAAATAAGCCGTTTTGTTTTAATTATATTATATTGCTGCATAATATTTTCTACCTTTATTTTATTAGTTAATTTCCGCGTTTGTATATCCCTGTTATATGTCCGTATTGAATTATATGTCCGTTTGCCGCCGTTAAAAAATCTTTCTTTTTTGAATCGGGACTCAAATTTAAAAAACAGTCAAGCGCGTAAATATGAAATATATATCTATGACAGTTTCTTATAAAAAATGGCTGTTTAGGTCCTTTGTATTGATTACGCCCGTATCCTATCCCTTGCTTTGCGTTTCCCAAAGCAGTAACAAGTTTTCCATGAGGTATGTTTTCAGGTATTTCATTTACCGCCGGTATATTCCAAATAATCCAATGATTAAATGCTTTTATAAAAGGAATATCTAAGTCGTCCATAACAATTGCGATAGAGGCGGCGTTTTTGCTTAGTCCTGATATAGTGAATGGAGGAGATATATCTTCACCAAATCCGGTATGCCTTTTGGGGATAAATGAATTGTTGTCAAATGATTTGCTTGTAATTTCTAAAGTATTTTCTTTAATAGTCATGATAAATCCTCTTTTATTTTTTCTTTAAAATTGTCACGGCAGCATAATGAAGAATTTCGAATTTTTCAGGAGCAATTGTTTCAAGCATTTTTATATGTTCCTTCTCAAATTTTTCAATTTCAGCCTCCTCCAGTGAGGCGCCGATACCGCGGCAGGCTTTCATACGTCCGTTCCAGGATTTCCTGGTAAAAGGCACGTTTATATCAAACACTTCGCTTTTTTCTACTTCGAAATACTCTGTATAATCATCAGTAATCTGAATGTTATGGCGGGTTTCCCTGCCGCCTGTCCAATTTGGATTATATTTTAAAATAAGATTTTCACTTTTTCCTGCTATGGCGTCTTCAAACGGAAGCCACGCCATATATAAAATTACAAACTTACCTGATGCTTTAAGTATTTTGTGTATTTTAGGAGCAAGCACAGGGTGATTAAAATAATCAAAGCACTGGCATGCTGTGACTATATCAAATGATTCAGGGTTAAACTGAAGTTCTTCGGCAGGAGAAGAGAAAAATTCAATATTCATTTTATCTTTTTCGGCGAGAAGTTTAGCCTGTTTTATCTGATTTTCTGATATATCTATACCGGTAAATTTTGCTCCGTATTTATATAAGTTGCGAGGTAAAACACCGGTACCGGTGCCAATATCCAAAACATTCTGACCTTTTGTGCAGATGCCGTTTTTTATTAGATACTGATAAAATTCATCGGGGTAAATATCTCTGAATTTTGCATAATCATTTGAGGTCCTCCCCCAATCGAAACCTTTTCCGCCGTCAATATTTTTATTAATAATCATTTTTATCTCCGGTATAAATATGGTATTGTTTTGTATTTATTTTAGCTTATTTAGTAAATGATGGTATGTAAATGTCTTTTTAGAATTTGATTAATGTTTTGTGTATTATAGGAAAAACAATTATTATTTAAAACAAATCATTTGAAATTATGACGTATAACAGCCTAGTAAGAATGTGAGTCATATTATGTGATTTTATATTTAAAAAATATAATTATCTTACGGGTATGTAGTCAATAGCTGATTCCTCATCAGTTGCTTCAAGTTTGAAAATAACCGGCCGTAGACCGTCATTACAGCTGCAAATTGCTACTCCCGGTATCTTTATCCAATCGCCGTAATAAAATGTACCCACCCCCGCGCCATGCGCCAGTGCAAAAACATACTGATATATAGCTTTCCAGGCCTCGTCGCATAATCCATCGGGTTTTGCATAATCCGCGTAGAAAACCTGTTCTTTTTTTTACATTGGACAGGCGGTTAAGTTATCGGCTCCATATTCCATTGCCAATTCTTTATCTAAGGTGGTTTTTAACACTGTTATTTTTACCTTTTTCATATTTGTGTCCTCTTTATAAAGATAAATTATATATCAAACCGACCTCAGCATTACTGGCGCTGAGGTCGGTTTAAAGAAGTTTTATTTTTCAAGTAATGATTCTCCGGTCATTTCGTCAGGTTTCTCCAGCCCCATCATATCTAGCAAAGTTGGGGTTAAATCAGCAAGACGTCCTTCTTTTAATTTAGCGTCTTTTCTGCCAATCAGAATCAGCGGAACCACATTTGTTGTGTGGGCTGTAAACGGCTCGCCTGTCTCATAGTCTACCATTTGGTCAGCATTGCCGTGGTCGGCAGTAATCAGAGCTTCGCCGCCCATTTCCAAAAGAGCGTCAACTACTTGACCTACGCAGTTGTCAACCGTTTCAACGGCTTTAACAGCAGCTTCAAAAACTCCGGTGTGCCCTACCATGTCACAGTTTGCAAAGTTTAAGATTATTGCGTCGTATTTGCCGCTCTTAATCCGCTTTACAACTTCCTCGGTTACTTCAGGAGCGCTCATTTCGGGCTGCATGTCATAAGTCGCAACTTTAGGCGAGTTTATCAATGCTCTGTCCTCGCCCTCATAAGGCTGTTCAACACCGCCGTTGAAAAAGAAAGTAACATGTGCATACTTTTCGGTCTCGGCAATACGGAGCTGTGTTTTACCCAGTTTGCTCATATATTCGCCAAATGTGTTTGACAGCGACTCAGGCTTGAATGCAACTTTAACATTTGGCATAGTTGCGTCATACTGTGTCATAGTAACAAAATAGGTGTTGAAAAAGTCTCTTTCAAACCCTTCAAAGTTTGGATCAACTATTGTTCTGGTTATTTCTCTTGCTCTGTCAGGTCTGAAATTAAAGAAGATGACGGAGTCATTCTCTTTAATGGTACCGATTGGCTTGCCGTCCTTTTCGATAACGCATGGGACAACAAATTCGTCAGTGACTTTATCATTATAACTATTCTGAATAGCCTCAACAGCGCTTTCAGCTGTGTTTCCTATACCTCTTACAAGAGCGTCATAAGTTTTTTGAACTCTTTCCCATCTGTTATCCCTGTCCATAGCGTAATATCTTCCGCTTATTGTGGCAATGTCGCCAACGCCGATTTCACGTTCCTTTGCGATAAGCTCCTTAATATATTCCTCAGCGGAGGAAGGGGGAACGTCACGTCCGTCAAGAAATCCGTGTACATGCACATCTGTAAGTCCGTTCTTCTTTGCCAGCTCTAGCAATCCATACAGATGATTTTGATGACTGTGTACGCCGCCGGGTGAAAGAAGACCTAAAATGTGAAGCGAACTGTTATTCTTCTTACAGTTTTCGATAGCTCCCATAAGTGCTTCGTTGGTGAAGAAATCTCCGTCAGCAATTGATTTTGTGATTCGGGTAAGTTCCTGATAAACGATACGGCCTGCTCCGATATTTGTGTGTCCCACTTCGGAATTGCCCATTTGACCGTCAGGAAGACCAACGTCCATTCCTGATGCGTGAACAATAGAGGTGGGGCATTCTTTCATATACTTATCAATATTCGGCGTGTTGGCAGCATATATTGCATTTCCGTCATGACGGCTGTTTTCGCCGAATCCGTCCATAATGATTAACGCGTATGGCTTTTTGCTCATATTCAATGTCTCCTTAAATTCGTTTTGTTAGTCAGCGGCTTTAATGATAGCTGCAAAATCATCGGGTTTGAGGCTGGCGCCTCCTATCAAACCTCCGTCAATGTTTGGCATAGACAAGAGTTCTTCCGCGTTGCCTGCATTCATGCTTCCGCCGTATTGTATTCTGATTTTTTCCGCTGTGTCCTCGCCATAAAGTTCCTTAATAGTATTTCGGATTATACCGCAGACTTCGTCAGCTTGCTGGGCTGTGGCGGTTTTGCCTGTTCCAATTGCCCAAATTGGTTCATAAGCTATAATTATATTTTCAGCGTCGTCTTTCTGAATATTCAGGAAAGCAAGTTTTGTCTGCCGGCATACGGTTTCCGGCATAATTCCGTTTTCCCTCTCGGAAAGACTTTCGCCGACGCAGACTATTGGGATAAGACCGCCGTCAACAGCGGCTTTAGTTCTAAGGTTGACGGTTTCATCAGTCTCGCCGAAGTATTGACGCCTTTCACTGTGTCCGATAATAGTGTATAAGGTTCCTGCGTCTTTCAGCATTGCGGAAGAAAGTTCACCGGTATAAGCTCCGCTTTCTTTAAAGTGAACGTTTTGTGCTCCGACGCTTATGCTGCTTCCTTCCAGAGCTGATACAACACCCGGTATACATACAGCGGTGGGGCAAACGACCACATCACATTTTGCATCTGATATTTTATTGCGGATTTCTGAAGCTAAAACTGCTGCTTCTGAAGGGGTTTTATTCATTTTCCAATTGCCGGCAATGATTTTTTTTCTCATTAAATTCCACAGCCTTTCTTTTATATATCTCAACTCTTATTGTATAAATATATATACAAATAATAATTAGAAATGTTCATATAATTTTAAAACTATTTATATAGGATAATAATTTATTTATCATCAAGAGCAGCGCATCCCGGAAGAATTTTGCCCTCCAAGAATTCCATTGAAGCTCCGCCGCCGGTTGAGATATGGCTCATTTTGTCTCCGAATCCGAGAATATTTACTGCTGCTGCACTGTCGCCGCCACCTATAATTGTTGTAGCGTCTGTATCTGCCAGTGCTTGCGCAACCGCAACAGTTCCTTTAGCTAAAATCGGATTCTCAAAAACGCCCATAGGACCGTTCCATACAACTGTTTTTGCAGTCTTTACGGTATCTGCAAATATTTCTCTTGTTTTTTCACCTATATCAAGCCCCATTTTGTTTGCAGGAATTGCGTCAGCACTAACGGTTTCAACCGGAATTTCAGCGTCAATAGGATTAGGAAACTCAGCTGCAACAACTGTGTCTACAGGAAGAAGCAGAGTCTTTCCTAAACTTTCAGCCTTTTCCATCATTTCTTTGCAGTATGAGATTTTCTCTTCATCTACCAAAGATGTTCCTACCTCATAACCTTTAGCTTTTAGAAAAGTATATGCCATACCGCCGCCGATGATGAGAGTGTCGCATTTTTCAAGCAGAGTTGAAATAACATTCAGCTTATCAGAAACTTTAGCGCCACCGAGAATAGCAACCAGGGGTCTTACCGGATTATCAATTGCGTTGCCTAGGAAATCTATCTCTTTAGCCAGCAGATATCCCGAAACACAAGGACTGAGGTATTCAGTAACTCCAACTGTAGAACAGTGAGCTCTGTGAGCGCTTCCAAATGCGTCGTTTACAAAAACTTCTGCAAGAGAAGCCAATTCTTTGCTGAAATTTTCTTCGTTTTTGGTTTCTTCAGGTCTGAATCTTGTGTTTTGAAGAAGAACAACGTCGCCGTCGTTCATTGCAGCAACAGCAGCCTTTGCATTTTCACCTACAACATTGTCGTCATCAGCAAATACAACATTTTTGCCGAGTTTTTCAGACAGGCTTTTTGCAACAGGAGCCAGTGAAAGACTTTCAACTACCTGACCTTTTGGCTTTCCCATGTGTGAGCAAAGAATAACTTTTGCACCTTCGTCAACGAGTTTCTGAATTGTCGGCATAGCGCCGTTTATTCTCGTTTCGTCAGTGATTTTTCCGTCTTTTATAGGAACATTAAAATCACAGCGTACCAAAACTTTTTTTCCTTTAACTTGAATGTCATCAACAGTTTTTTTATTCATTAAAATACCTCCAAAAATATGTTAAGATTTAATTATTTTTAATTTGTTAAGGTAAAGCATTAATGTAATTAATTTATTTATGCTTATTTTCTAAGGATAATTTTACCCTAACCGCCTAAATTTATCAACCCTTTTTTTCTAAAAAAACTTCTCAAATTTGTAAAAACAGCAGGCAAGAGTTTGTGAATGTTTTAACAAATTAAATTATAAAAAATATATTGACAAATTCTGTAAACGGTGTTATCCTAAAATAAGTATATGTATTTTTAGTATACATTATATATTTTACATATTAGGGAGGATGTTCTTGTGAGAACAAAACTAAAAACTAAAGATTTGGTTATTTCTGCACTATTAATAGCCATCGGAATTTTAATACCAATGATTTTTACGGGTCCGCCGTTTAGAATTGTTGTAGGACCGTACAGCGCAACGCTTATGGCTCATGTTCCGGTGATTATTGCTATGTTTATCTCTCCGTGGACTGCTGTGTTCACTGCTGTTGGAACTACTATTGGATTTTTCTTTACAGCTCCGCTGGTTGTTGCGGTTAGAGCGGCTTCACATATCGTGTTCGCAATTATGGGCGCATATATGCTGAAAAAGGGTATGAATCTTACTGTTACAGGTTTGGCTACCGGGGTAGTTCATGCAGTGTTTGAAGGAATAGTTGTTCTTATATTCTTTGCTGTAGGCGCGTCTACAAGCAGCAGTTATTCAAACCTGGCGATGATGTGGATAACAATAGGAGGAACATTTGCTCATCATATAGTTGATTATGTTATAGCCGTTATTGTTGGCTCTGCCCTTTCAAGAGCTCATATGATACCGTCGCTTCCGCCGATTTGGGGCAAAAAGCAGCTTGCAAAATAAAGTGTTGATTATTTATACCGCCGTGTATTCGGCGGTATTTTTTTCTTTGATGATTATTGTTCTTGAAAATACAGAGCAAATATGATATATTAATATCTGTTAAGAAATGAGGTGAAGCAGTAAAATGGAAAACGAGTTTTTAATGGGAAATGAGGCAATAGGCCTTGGAGCTATGCACGCCGGGGTTAATCTTGTATGCGGATATCCCGGAACCCCGTCTACTGAAATATTGGAGAGTGTTGCAAAACGCAATATTGATAAATCAGTTTATGTTGAATGGTCAATAAACGAGAAGGCGGCTATGGAAGTTGCCGCCGGAGCCGCATATGCCGGAGCATATAGTATTGTTACTATGAAACAGGTCGGGCTTAACGTTGCCAGCGACCCGCTTATGAGCTTAGCCTATGTAGGGATAAAGGGCGCTATGGTGGTTGTAGTGGCTGACGACCCCGGGCCAATATCGTCACAGACAGAGCAGGATACGAGAACGTTTGCGATGTATTCAAAGCTGCCTGTATTTGACCCGACTACTCCTGAAGAAGCTTATGAGATGATAGGAGAAGCTTTCGAATATTCTCATAAGTATGGAACGCCGGTAATATTCAGACCTACCACAAGAATATGTCATGCGTGTGCTTCCATAAAGCTTAAATCAGGAGATGAAATAAAGAAAAATACACCTGACGGATTTGTTAAGGACACTATGAGATGGGTGATATTTCCCAAAACTTCATATTTGAATCATATAAAGATTGAGAACAGAAATAAGGAGCTTTCAAAAGTTTTTTCTGAAGAGTATCAAAGAAATGAGTATTCTGACAATGGCGATACAGTTTTGGGTATTGCGGCAGGCGGAGTAAGCTACGCTTATGTTAAGGAGGCTTTGAAGCTTTTGGGCGATCCTAATGTGCGCCTTATGAAAGTTGCGACGCCGTTTCCGTTCCCGGAAGAAAAAGCTATTGAGTTTATGACAGGATTAAAAAAAGTTATTGCTATTGAGGAACTCGACCCGGTGATTGAAAGGGCTCTTTTACATATTTGCGGAAAGTATCATTTGGATGTCGATATTGTTGGGAAAGAGAGCGGTCATGTCCAGTGTGCCGGAGAGAATACTGTTGAGAGTGTAAAAAAAGTTATAGCGGAATTTTTGGATATTAAACTTGAAGAGACTAAGAATGATGATACAGATATGCCTGAACTTCCGGTGCGTCCGCCGGTGCTTTGTGCCGGGTGTCCTCACCGCGCTTCTTTCTATGCAGTTAAGAAAGCTGCTGAGGGAAAGAAAGCTGTGTTCAGCGGCGATATTGGATGTTATACGCTGGGAAATGCCAAACCTCTTGATATGACTGACACATGTTTGTGTATGGGCGCAGGTATCACAGTGGCGCAGGGACTTCATAGGATAGAAGAAGACGCTTTAAACTTCTCATTTGTAGGAGACAGCACGTTTTTTGCGTCAGGAATAACCGGAGTTATAAACGCAGTTTATAATGAGACTGATATAATCCTTGTTGTTCTTGATAATTCCACAACAGCCATGACAGGGCACCAGCCTCATCCGGGAACCGGAAAAACTATGATGGGCAATGTTGTTGATAAAGTAGATATAAAAAAGATATTGGAAGCAGTCGGTGTAAAACGCGTTGAGACCGCCAATCCATTAGACCTTGAAAACGCTGTAAAAACCGTGCAGTCACTTATGGATGGAAGCGGTGTTAGGGCGGTTATATTTAAGGCTCCGTGTATTGCGGTTGCCAAACCGGACCCATGCTATACAATTACTGATAGCTGTGTGTCATGCAAAAGATGTATCACAGAGCTGGGGTGCCCGGCTATTGTGCTTAAAAATGGAGCACCGTATATAGAGCCGTCACTGTGTTATGGATGCGGTTTATGCGAGAAAGTATGTCCGGTTGGAGCTATCAAGGGAGGCGGAGAAAATGAAAGATAAGATAAATTGTCTTCTTTGCGGCGTAGGCGGACAGGGAACGGTTTTGGCTTCGAGGATGATTGCTGCAGCCGCTATGAAGAGAGGTTTGTTTGCTGAAACCGCTGAAACAATCGGTATGGCTCAGAGAGGCGGCAGCGTTGTCAGTCATGTCAGGGTCGGCGAGAATCAGTATTCTCCGCTGATACCATATGGAAAAGCGGATATTATAATTGGATTTGAGCCGGCAGAGGCTGTGAGATGTCTGCCTTATCTAAAGAATGGCGGAACGGTTGTTGTGAGCAGCAAAGCGGTGCTGCCGGTGACTGCCAGTCTTGGTATGGGAAGCTATTCCGGTTCAGAAGATATGCTCGGCTATCTGGATAATAAAACAGAAAATTTGATAGTCGTGGATACAGATGAGATTTGCAAAAGATTAGGTAGTGCAAAAGTGATGAATATGGTGCTGCTGGGAGCGGCAGCGTCTTCAGGCGCTTTAGGCATTACATTAGACGAGCTTGAGTCGGCTATGGCCGAGAGATTGGATGAGAGATTCCACGAGCTTAATAAAAAAGCGCTCCGTGCCGCTGAGCAGGAGTAAATTATTCGGAGAGTGAGAGATTTATTATGAAAATGACGCAGGAACAATTTGATATTATAAAGGCTCAGATTAAAAAACTTACATCTATGGATTGTTTTTATAAAGAGAAATTTGATGGAATTGATGTTGATTCGATACAGTCCCAGGAAGATTTTGAAAAACTTCCGTTCACCTGGAAGGGTGATTTGAGAGAAGCATATCCTTTGGGATTAATGGCGGTGCCTGAGGAGGAGATAGTAAGAATTCATTCGTCTTCCGGTACAACAGGAACCCCCGTTATTATTCCTTACACTAAAAAGGATGTTGAGGATTGGGCAAAAATGTTTGCGCGCTGTTATGAGCTGGCCGGGATAACCAATAAGGACAGGATTCATATTACGCCGGGATATGGTCTGTGGACAGCCGGAATTGGGTTCCAGCTGGGAGCGGAACGTTTAGGCGCTATGGTAATTCCTATGGGACCCGGAAACACTGATAAACAGCTTCGCATGATGCAGGATATGAAATCAACAGTTCTATGCGCCACATCGTCTTATGCGCTTCTGCTTGCAGAGGAAATAGAGAAACGAGGAATAAAAGATAATATCTGTCTTAAAAAAGGGGTTATAGGTTCGGAGCGCTGGGGAGAAAAAATGCGCGGCCGCATAGCTGATGAGCTTGGTGTTGAATTGTATGATATTTATGGTTTGACAGAAGTTTATGGTCCCGGTATTGGTATGAGCTGTGATTCTAAATGCGGAATGCACATGTGGGATGATTATATATATTTCGAAATTGTGGATCCGAAAACTGGTGAGGTTTTGCCTGACGGTGAGGTTGGAGAATTAGTTATAACAACTTTGAAAAAGGAAGGCGCTCCGTTAATCAGATACCGCACTCATGACCTTACAAGAATTATGACCGGGGATTGTCCATGCGGTTCAAAATATCCGAGAATTGACGTTATACTGGGCAGAACTGATGATATGGTAAAGGTTAAAGGCGTAAATATCTTCCCGAGCCAGATAGAGGAATTTTTGAGTACAATCGAAGATGCTTCAAGCGAGTATCAGGTTATGATAGACCATCTTAACGGCAAAGATATTTTCACTCTGTTTGTTGAGGTTAAAAACGGAACTGATATGAAGGTTTTTGAAAGAAATATAGTTAAAGAGTTTAAAGACCGTATAGGAATAACGATAAAGTGTAAACCAGTATCGGTTGGAGATTTGCCGAGGAGCGAGAAAAAGACTGCTAGAATATACGATAACAGATATTAATATGATAAGTCCTGAACAGATATAATTGTTCGGGACTTATTTTTTATAATTTTGCTTGTGCAATATGCACAAAAATATTTTTGAACATTGTGCAGTTTTCGGTTGAATGTTTTATTAAAATGAGTTAAAATTAAAAAGACAGTTTGGAACGTCATTATGTTCCTAAAAAGTAATAAAATTATAGTAAATATTAAAATACATATTTTGGAGGGCTGAATTTTGAAACAATACGAGACATCAAAAATTAAAAATTTCTGTTTGCTGGGTCACGGAAACTCAGGAAAGACCAGCCTTGCTGAGGCAATGCTGTACACTGCCGGAAACATTGACAGAATGGGAAAAACGCAGGAAGGAACAACGGTCATGGATTTTGACCCTGAGGAGATAAAGCGTAAGTTTTCTATTTCTGCATCTCTCGCTTCGTGTGAGTGGAATGGTACTAAGTTTAATATCTTGGACACGCCGGGATATTTTGATTTTGTCGGAGAGGTTCAGCAGGCTTTGCGGGTATCTGACGCCGCTATTATAGTTCTTTCAGGAAAATCGGGTTTGACAGTCGGAGCTGAAAAAGCCTGGAAGTATTGTGAAGAATATGGTATTCCTAAAATGTTCTTTATAAATAAGGTTGATGACGAACGTGTGGATTATCAAAAAGTTTTGCAGCAGCTTAAAGATAAGTATGGCAAAAAGATCGCCCCTTTCCAGCTGCCGCTTAAAGAGGGAGATAAAATAACCGGATTTATAAATGTTGTCGAGCAGGAGGCTAGAATATTTGACGGCAACCGTACTATAACCGGAGAAATGCCGGCAGGTATTGAAGGCGAGCTGGAGCCGCTCCGTGAAATGATTAAAGAAGCGGTGGCAGAACAGTCCGAGGAGCTGATGGACAAATATTTTTCAGGTGAAGAATTTACTTTGCCTGAGATGTATTCCGCTCTTCGCGAGGGCGTTGCTGAAGGCGATATAGTTCCGGTTCTTTGCGGAAGCGCTTATCATAATCTTGGTATACCGTCTCTGCTTAATGCAATAAGCGCATACTTCCCGTCTCCTAATGCAAAAGAGGACTTTATAATAGCCAAGAAAAAAGACGGCAGTGAATCCCGTATAAAGGTTGACAGCAACGACCCGCTTAGTGCGTTAGTGTTTAAGACGGTTGCTGACCCGTATGTCGGCAAAATGTCATACTTTAAAGTCTTTTCCGGAGTGATGACTCCTGATACTACGGTTTATAATATGAACCGTGATGTAAACGAGAAGATAGGAAAGATTTTTACTATGCAGGGCAAGAAGCAAATTGAGGTAGAGTGCCTTAATGCAGGTGATATAGGTATGGTCTCAAAATTATCCAAAACAAAAACCTGCGACACACTCAGCGGACTTAATCACCCATATCAGCTTGAGGGAATAAAATTTGCAAAGCCAAATATGGAGCTTGCTGTTGTTGCCAAAAACAAGGGTGATGACGATAAGATAGCCCAGGGATTGATAAAACTGATGGACGAGGATAAAACATTTGCTTTTGAAATTAACAAGGAGACTAGACAGCAGCTTTTAAAAGGTCTTGGCGACCAGCATATTGATGTTATTGTTTCAAAGCTAAAGAATAAATTTGGTGTTGATATATCATTTGAGAAACCAAAGGTTCCTTACCGCGAAACAATCAGGAAAAAAGTTAAGGTAGAAGGAAAGCATAAGAAGCAGTCGGGCGGTCATGGTCAGTATGGTCATGTATGGATAGAGTTTGAACCTACGGATTCAGAAGGCTTGGTGTTTGAAGAAAAAATATTCGGAGGCAGTGTGCCTAAGGGATATTTCCCGGCTGTTGAAAAGGGTTTGCAGGATGCAATGGAGCATGGTGTTTTGGCTGGTTACCCAATGGTTGGTTTAAAAGCAACGTTGGTTGATGGCTCTTATCATGATGTTGACTCCTCTGAAATGGCCTTTAAGATGGCTGCAAACTTGGCGTATAAGGCCGGTATGCCTCAGGCATCTCCGGTAATATTAGAGCCTATCGGTCATTTAAAAGTTTATGCTCCTGATAGTTATACCGGTGATATCATAGGCGATATAAATAAGCGCCGCGGACAAATGCTTGGTATGGAGCCGGTCGGCGATGGTATAACTATGATAGAGGGAGAAATCCCTATGGCTGAAATGCACTCATATGCTTCCGATTTAAGGTCAATGACGCAGGCTAGGGGCGACTTTGAGTTTGAGTTTGACAGATATCAGGAAGCTCCGCAGAATGTTATAGATAAAATTGTGGAGGAGAGCAAATAAATAACATAATAAATTCAAATGTTATTGCATTGAATCAATGAATGTTATAATAGTCAAAACTTTAAAAGTGGCTGTAATTTAAAGAAGATTGACAATATCAAAGGCACCTTCTGTGGTAAAATACCATGGAAGGTGTTTTATATGTCAGGCATAAATGAATAAAAAATTGTTAAGCAGCGTGATATTAAGATGTTTTTATCGTTTTAAATTAAAATAGAAATTAAGAATGAATAATTTATATTCCATGCTCAGATGTTGGTTCACCTAACGCGCGAACTTCGTTTGCCTGCCGATGTTCACCGTTTAACCACTTTAGTATATGTAAGTTAATTATATATTAATTTAACTTTCAAAATTATAATTTATATTATAAATTTAAGTTTATGTTGTTTTTGGTGTTTGTTTAACTGGTTAATTTTATATTGAGCATTTCATGCTCAGATGTTAGTTCACCTAACGCGCGAACTTCGTTCGCCTGCCGATGTTCACCGTTTAACCACTTTTATTATATGAAATTAATTATATATGAATTTGCCTTCAAAACCAAAATATATATTATTCTATTTGACTTGGATTGGATTAATAAATTTTATGTTTTAAATAATATTTTTGAAAACTAAAAATATAAATTAATAAAATTGATGGTCAGATAATTCGCATTTCATGCTCAGATGCTGGTTCACCTAACGCGCGAACTTCGTTCGCCTGCCGATGTTCACCATCTAACGAATTTTATTATATGAAATTAATTATATAGAAATTTATATATAAAAAGTCAAATTTATTTTAATTTCTAGTTTATGGATTAATAATATACACATTTAAACGGTTAAAAATTAAATCTTTATTTTATTAAAAGACATTTTTATAATAGAAAAAATATTACTAATACAAAAAAACAATTTTGTATAAATAAACTTATCAATTGAATATCTCAACAGAATACCTTAACTCTTCAAACATAAAATATAAAACTATCTAAATAAAAGTAAAATAATCAAACCAAACAAAATAAACTCAATTTGTAATATAATCTCTGATTTTGAAAGTAATTTTATATATAACTAATTTACATATAAAAAAGTCGTTAGATGGTGAACATCGGCAGGCGAACGAAGTTCGCACGTTAGGTGAACCAGCATCTGAGCATGAAATGCGAATTATCTGACCTTCAATTTTATTAATTTATATTTTTAGTTTTCAAAAATACTAATTAAAACATAAAATTTATTACTCCAATCCAAGTTAAATCGAATAAAATAAATTTTGGTTTTGAAGGCAAATTCATATATAATTAATTTCATATAATAAAAGTGGTTAAACGGTGAACAACGGCAGGCGAACGAAGTTCGCGCGTTAGGTGAACCAACATCTGAGCATGAAATGCTCAATATAAAATTAATTAGTTAAAAGCAATCAACTTTAACATATATTTAATTGTTAGTATATATTCGTAGTTTAAATATTCATGGTAATAATAATAGACCAATTTAAACATAATTATAAATTTATTCACATAAAACAAAATCTTTAAGCAAGACTTTTAACAATTCCTATATAACTAGGAAAAAACTATAGTGCACGAAGTGTTGGCTTGACATTTTCCTGATTGAATATTAAAATAAAACACTAAACTTTAATGTGTGTATCTTACAAAATAACCTGTATTTGATAACATGTAAACTGTTAGGAAATAATTATTATAAAAATTTGGAATTGGAGATACTATAGTGAAAAAGAAAATGCTGGCAGTAACATTAATTTTATTTATAGGGCTATTATTTTCAGGAACAATTTATTATTTTATAAAAAATCCAGCTTTATACTCACTATCAATAACTTTCGGTACTATCTTTTATCATTTTGCTATGCGTCTGGCAGTGGGTTTTTTAATAAATAATAAGTTTCACAATCATATTGATTACACGCTAAAATGGTTTAAGGAAAGAGATTTTGAACAAAAATTTTACATATGGATTCAAATAAAGAAATGGAAAAAGTGGGTTCCTGTTTTTAATCCGAAAGATTACGATTTAAAAAATAATTCCATAGCGGAAATTATACAGGTTACCTGTCAGGCGGAAGTTGTTCATGAAATTATCATGATATTGAGTTTTGTGCCTGTTATATTTTCGGTATGGTTCGGAGCTGCAGAGGTGTTTTTAATTACATCGTGTGCCGCATTTTTTATAGACAGCATTTTTGTTGTTCTGCAGAGGTATAACCGGCCAAGATTAATGAGACTGTTAAAAGATAAACAGTTATCAAATAATTTATAAAAATCATTAAATTTTATTTTGAATAATATCATCTTAAATCAACAAAACTATAATTGCCGAACTATCTTTTAAAATATGTGATGGTAATCATTTGAATATTTGAAAAATTTTCGTTTGGAAAATTGATGTTTACTATTAAGCAAGGGGATGATACAATGAGCGATGAAAGACAAATTTATACCGAATATCTCATAATCGGCGGCAATGGATTTGTGGATGGTATACGTGATGACGCACCTGAGGAAGCCAAACGTGAGTTTGAAAAGTTTCTCAGAAAGCAAAAAGAACTGAAAAAGGATGAACAGTAATAAAATGGCCGGAAAATAGGTTGATAATGAGATGTTTTGGTTTGTACAAACGGTGCAAATCGGTTTGATTAATACCAAATTCCGGCCTTTTATTTAATTATTTTTTTGATTGTGTCACCGGCTTTGCTGATTGTAAACTGCACGGCTAATCCAATAAATGCTCCTGTTATTATTGCTGCAATTATTAGATATGGCATATACCAAAAAATTCCCGGGGTTTGTGTAATTAAAGCGGCAACAGCAACTTGTGCTGTATTGTGAATAATCGCTCCGATGATACTTACAGCCCATAAGTTTTTAAGAGGAAGATATTTTAAAAGTATCATCTCTGTTAAAAGGCATAAGAGACCGCCGGTTAAACTATAGACAAGCGTCATAATCTGACCGCTGAAAACACTTCCCATAGTGACTCTTAAAATTAGTATAATAAATGCGTCCGTTGGGCTTAAAAATACAAGTGCAAAGAGTGTAACAATATTGGCAAGACCAAGTTTTATGCCGGGTATGGCAACCAACGGCGGAATTTGAGATTCAAGCACAAATATCGTCAGGGCTATTGCTGTGAGAACGCCGATAGAAGTGATTCTGCGGATTGTTTTATGTTCGATTTGTTTTTCAGGAGACTTTTTCATATCGTCCTCCACTAGTATGTTATTTTCCGGTTACAGCGTCTATTACGGAATCATCGTTTTCAGTCTTTATTTTAACAACCAATTTATGAGGCAGGCAGACAATTGGATAAACGCTGTTTTTAATTTTACCTTGTTTGACGCAAAGCCTGTCCGGGCAGTTAGCATCGGATATAGAAATCTCATCTTTTTCTATATGAACGGTATTAAAACCACCGTTGCCGTCGTCAATGTTTATATCATATGGATTATCTACATCGTTTAAATCTATTGTTTCAATAACTTTACCGTTTTGCACAATTTCAGCTGTTTTTATAGGAACGTTTTGTTTGCTTGCTATAAAGATTATAAAAACTGATATAATTGCTAAAACAGCAAAAATAATTATGAAAAATTTATTTTTCATTTTTATCACCTAAGATTAAAATTATTTATATCATCTTCTGTACTATTTCTCGGATTAAAAAAACTATTTAATCTCTTTCATTATTAGCTTAGGTTATATTTTTTATAAGAGAGTTTTTTCTCATCCATCAGCTGTTTAATTCACTTGTAAAAATTTGTAGTTTATAAAATATAAACTTCGGCAGGGCAGGCTAAGACCGCCGCGAGAGGTGCGCAGCCGCGGAGCGGCAAAGGAACGGCATGTCATATTATCTCGTATTGCCGATCTAGTGAGCCGCATAAGAGCGAATTGTCGTTGTTCACTATAAAATGTTTATAAAGTTAATGATTTATATAACGCAAACTTCGGCAGGGCGGTCTAAGACCGCCGCGAGAGGTGCGCAGTCACGGATAATCAAAAGAACAGATTTTATATTATCTCGTATTACTGACCTTGTGAGCCGCATAAAAGCGAATTGTCGTTGTTCACTATAAAATGTTTATAGTGTTAATTATTTATTATGTCTTATGTATTCTATTTGTTTTTGGCGTATTTGTCAAGTTTTTGTCTGTGCTGTCGAAATCTTTTGTTATATTTCTATTTAAATTGGGTCTTGTCTAAAATTGACGTAAATGGTATACTGGTATTCAATTAGAAGTATGTAAAGTTTTATTGTTGTCAAAAATTAAGACATACTTTTGTGTGCCTGTTATTTTGGAGTGAAATTTTTTTATGAATTATACTATGCTTACTGATTTTTATGAAATCACAATGGCAAACGGATATTTGGAATGCGGTATGGGAGACAGGATCGCATATTTTGATATGTATTTCCGTCAGGCTCCCGACGGCGCCGGTTTTGCTATAATGGCCGGTGTTAAGCAGCTGATTGATTATCTCAGCAGTCTTGAATTTTCGAAGGAAGATATTGAGTTTCTGCGTTCTAAAAATATGTTTTGTGAAAAGTTCTTAGACTATCTTTCGGATTTTAAATTTGAATGCGATGTCTGGGCCATACCGGAGGGAACTCCTATTTTCCCAAATGAACCTATAGTGACGGTAAGGGGGCCTATTATACAGGCGCAGTTTGTTGAGACGATGGTATTGCTTACTATAAACCATCAAAGTTTAATAGCGACAAAGAGCAATCGTATAGTTCGCGCAGCGAATGGCATTCCTGTAATGGAATTTGGCTCGAGACGGGCACAGGGTTATGACGGCGCTATATATGGCGCTAGAGCTGCGTATATTGGCGGAGTTGCAGGAACAGCCTGCACAATTTCAGACCAAATGTTTGGCGTGCCTGCTTTGGGAACAATGGCTCACAGCTGGGTGCAAAGTTTTGATACTGAATACGACGCTTTTAAGGCGTATGCAAAATGTTATCCTGATAACTGTACTTTGCTTGTGGATACATACAATGTTTTAAAGAGCGGTATTCCCAATGCAATTCGTGTTTTTGATGAAGTTTTGAAACCGATGGGGATTAAAAAATGCGGTATAAGAATAGACAGCGGCGATATAACTTATCTTTCAAAAAAAGCTAGGAAGATGCTGGACGACGCCGGCTGGACAGAGGCGTCTGTATGCGCTTCAAATTCTTTGGACGAGTATATCATACGTGATATTTTGCTCCAGGGAGCTAAGATTGATTCATTTGGCGTTGGCGAGCGGTTAATTACTTCAAAGTCGGAACCTGTGTTCGGTGGTGTTTATAAACTTGTAGCTGTTGAACACCAGGGCGAAATAATTCCGAGAATTAAGATAAGCGAGAATGTTCAGAAGATTACTAATCCGTATTTTAAAAAGGTTGTAAGACTTTATTCCAATGAAACCGGAATGGCTATAGCCGATGTCTTAACCACATACGATGAAGTGATTGACGACGCGCTGCCGTATGAGATATTTGACCCGCAAAACACGTGGAAAAGAAAGGTTATAACTGACTTTAAGGCTGTTGAACTGCAAGTTCCGATTTTTAAAAGCGGAAAGTTAGTTTATGAGTCTCCCAGTCTTGAGGAAATAAAGGCATATGCAGAAGAGGAGCTTTCTTTGATTTGGGATGAAGTTAAGCGTTTTGAGAATCCGCATACTTACTATGTTGATTTGTCTCAGAAGCTTTGGGATATCAGGTATGATTTGCTGAAAGCTTACAATGCGTAAATTGGCTTAATTTCAGGAAAGCTAAAATTAATTTGAGAGTTATTAATTATTAAATTTTATAAAGGAAAGGTACTTTATGATGCAGCAAAATCCGGTAGAATTTTATAACTTAGGAAAGCTTGGAATAATTGGTATGAAAGGGTGCGAAGACATCGCTAAGAAAATAGATATGCACCTTAAAAAGTTTAATGAGAACAGCATGCCTAATATTGAAAGTTTTCTTATTCCTACAAATTGTCCCAGATTTGGAACGGGCGAGGCGAAAGCAGTTATATCGCATTCGGTTAGAACATATGATATTTATATTATAGTTGACCCGTTTAATTATGGAGTGACTTACAACATGTATGGCGCCGAGCATCCAATGAGCCCTGATGACCATTATCAGGATTTAAAGAGAGTTATATCTGCTCTTGGCGGCAAGCCGAAACGTATCACAGTCATTATGCCTATGATGTATGAGGGCAGACAGCATAGAAGAATTGCCAGAGAGTCTCTTGACTGTGCTATGATGCTTCAGGAGCTTTCAAATATGGGGGTTGATAATTTCCTGACGTTTGACGCACATGATTCGAGAGTACAGAATGCTATACCGCTGAAAAGTTTTGAGAATGTTCGTCCTACTTATCAGATGATAAAAGCCTGCCTCAAGTATAATTCAGACATAATTCTGGACGCGGAGGATACTCTCATAGTATCTCCTGATGAAGGAGCAATGGGCAGATGTATGTATTATTCTTCCGTGCTTGGTATGGATTTGGGTATGTTCTATAAGAGAAGAGACTATTCAAAAATTATAAATGGAAAAAATCCAATAGTCGCACATGAGTTTTTGGGCAAAGACATAACCGATAAGAACGTTATAGTTGTAGATGATATGATTGCTTCAGGCGAGTCTATGATCGATGTTGCCAGAGAACTTAAAGCTAGAAATGCCAAGAGAGTTATAGTATTTTCATCTTTTGGTCTGTTTACCGAGGGTGTTGACAAATTTAACAAGGCTCATGAAAATGGTCTGATTGATGCTGTGTTTACAACAAATCTTGTGTATAGAAGACCCGAGCTTAAAGACTGTGATTGGTATCATGAAGTTGATATGTCTAAATTCATTGCTCTTATTATCAAGCAAATAAATGAGGACAAGTCTATAAGTGAGCTTCTGACTCCTATTTGCAGAATAAATAATATTCTTGAGAAATATAAAAATTTAAGAAATCAAGATTCACAGAATTAAGTTTATACTTAAATAAGATTATAGAAAGTGATATAAGATGACTGATAAGACTATTAATAAAGCGGGTTCTGTACGCCGCGTCACTGAGGCAGAGATGGCGGAGCAGAGGGATTACATATCCAGAATACGCGCAATATTAGCACAGAGAAATGATAAACCAAAAGCTTTTGTTGAAACTTATGGTTGTCAGCAGAATTCAAGTGATTCTGAGAAAATCAAAGGTATGCTCTCGGATATGGGATATGAAATCACTGATGAAATTGACGGAGCGGATTTGGTTCTTTATAACACCTGCGCCGTTAGGGAGAATGCTGAACTTAGAGTTTTCGGAAATTTGGGAGCTTTAAAGCATAAAAAACGCAGGAATCCGGATATGATAATAGGAGTATGCGGCTGTATGATGCAGCAGGAGCATATTGCAAATACTATAAAGACAAAATATAAACATGTCGATATGGTTTTTGGAACTCACGCTTTATATCGTTTTCCGCAGATATTAGATGAAGCATTAAAACATACCCGGGTTTTTGATATTGAGAATGAAGACGGAGCAATTTTTGAAGAAATAAGCGTTAAACGTGACGCTCCGCCGCTTGCTAAAGTTCCGATAATGTATGGCTGCAATAATTTTTGCAGTTATTGCGTGGTTCCTTATGTGCGCGGCCGGGAACGCAGCAGAAGCGCAGAGGATATTCTTGCGGAGTGCAGAAGAGTTGCTGATGAGGGTTATAAAGAAATAATGCTGCTTGGTCAAAACGTCAATTCTTATGGTAACGATTTGCCGAGCGGAACTAGTTTCAGTGAGCTGTTAAAGCTGGTATGCCGGACGGAGGGAATTGAAAGAATACGTTTTATGACTAGTCATCCCAAAGATCTTTCGGATGATTTGATAGAGGTTATGGCAAGCGAGCCGAAGATTTGCAATCAGCTGCACCTTCCAATTCAGTCAGGTTCAAACAAGGTGTTAAAAGAAATGAACCGGGGATATACGCGTGAGCAGTATATGGAAAGACTGAAAAAAGTTCGCAGAGCTATTCCGGATATAGTTTTAACGACTGATATTATTGTTGGGTTTCCAACAGAGACAAATGAAGATTTTAATGAAACGCTGAGCGTACTCAAAGAAGTTGAATATGATATGATTTTTTCATTCATATATTCAAAGCGCGTCGGCACTCCGGCTGCAAAAATGCCGGATGTTCTGACAGATGAGGAAAAGCATAGAAATTTTGATGAAATGCTGAAAGTGCAGAATGAAATCTCAAAACGGAAAAATGAGACTTATGCAGGAACCGTTCAGAAAGTTTTGGTTGAGGGATTAAGCAAGACGAATGATAAAACTCTAACAGGCAGGACAGAGGGCGGCAAGGTTGTGAATTTCAGCTGTTCTGATAATAACGATTTAAGTTTATCCGACTATGTGGGTAAAATAGTTGATGTAAAAATAACGTCAGTGCAGACGTGGTCTTTATTCGGCGAAACAGAGAATTAGAAATTATATGGTAATACCTTAAAATCAAATGATTTTAGGATTATATAAAAATCAAAGGAGAAAAACATGAACAATAATGACGCAATATTTGAAAAGGCAAGAGAGTTAGGCGAGCTTATAAAGGCAAGCGACGTTAGACAAAGGTCAGAGGAAGCCAGCAAGGCTTTGCTTTCTGATGAAACTGCAAAAGGGCTTATAGATTCATATAATAAGCTTAGAGAAGATAAAATGGCGGAGTTTACTGAAAAGCAGCCTACACAGGAAGAAGCTCAGGAAGTAAATAACGTACTTCAAGCAGAGTTTGAGAAAATGGCTGAAAATGATATAATAAAAGAATATCTTGAAGCGGCAAGAAGTTACGAAATGGTTTTGGGACAAATGGACAGCATTTTGAAACACTTTATAGTTGGAGAGCAAGAAAACCAATGCGGCGAGGGCGGATGTGCTACCTGCGGAGGCTGCCACTAAAATATGGCTTATCCGGTTGGTCGGCCGGCTGGCGGCGTGTTTTGCGTTTGTCAGCCGGTATTGTTATTTATGACTAAACTTATGTTTCTATTTCCAGGCTGTGACTTAATTTTTGTTAGATAGCATATTTGCCTTTTAAATAGAGAATGGCAAGGTTAATGTTTTCTATCATAAGTATATATATTTTTTGATTCAGTAATATTTCGGAAGGGAGCGGTATTTTTATATGATAATTGACAGAAATAATCTGACGCCGATGATGCAGCAGTATTTTGAGGTAAAAGACCAATATAATGACTGTATATTGCTTTATAGGCTTGGTGATTTTTATGAGATGTTTTTTGACGACGCTGTAATTGCGTCTAAAGTATTGGAAATCGCTCTCACAGGAAGGGCGTGCGGTCTTGAAGAACGCGCTCCGATGTGCGGAGTTCCGTTTCATTCTGTTGACAGCTATATTGTTAAGCTGGTAAATGCTGGTCACAATGTGGCGGTATGTGAACAGGCTGAAGACCCGGCCGAAGCAAAGGGATTGGTTAAGCGTGAGGTTGTTAGAGTTATCACCCCGGGAACTATAATGGATACCTCGGCGCTTGACGACCAAAAGAATAATTATCTGTGTTCATTTTTTAGAAGCGATGGCGGTATAGGTCTGGCTTTTGTGGATATTACAACGGGTGATGTTTATGTCGGTGAATATTCCGGCAAAAACATGATGAACCTTGTAATGAACGTTATAACAAGATTTGCTCCCACAGAATTCATTATGAATATGCGCGCGTATGAAAATACGGATTTAGTGAAAACATTAACTGATAAGTTCAGCTGTTTTGTGAGAAATTATTATGACTGGTCTTTTGCTGAGGAAGAGTCTAAAAAAGCTGTCAGCGACCAGTTTAATGCCGTGCGCGAAGGTGACGGCGATATACTTGAAGAGCTTGGAATTAACGAGATGAGTATGGCTGTTTCAGCATTGGGCGGAATTTTGGCGTTTCTGAAAGAAACTCAGAAGGCTGAGCTTACCAATATTAAATCTGTTGAGGTTCTTAACGACGACGGCGAGATGCAGATTGATATGTACAGTATGAGGAATCTTGAGATAACCGAAACTATCAGAGAACGTTCTCAGAGAGGCAGTCTGCTTAACGTTCTGAATAAGACAAAGACGTCGATGGGCGGAAGAATGTTCAGAAAGATGATAACCGCTCCTTTGACAAATAGAATAGCCATACAAAACAGGCTGATTGCAGTGGACGAGTTTTATAAAAATCAATTGTTTAGAGAAGAGATTATAGATATTCTGAAAAATATTTCGGATATAGAGAGAATAATCACAAAATTGGCATATAAAACTGCGAATTGTCAAGATTTAATTTGTTTAAGAAATTCTTTTAAAAGGCTTCCTGAACTTAAAAAATATCTTGAGCAGAGTTCGAGCAAATTGGTGAGGGAACAGCTGAAGAGATTTGATGATTTGAGCGATTTATATGAGCTGATTTATAAAACGATAGATGATGAAGCTCCGGCAGTGCTGAGGAACGGAAAACTCATAAAAAAGGGAGCCGACCCTGAACTGGACAAAATTAGGGAAATAAAGCAAAACGGTCAGGATTGGCTTACAGGTATTGTTGAAGAGGAGAAAAGAAAAAGCGGAATAAAAAATATGAAGCTTGGATTTAATAAGGTTTTTGGCTATTATATTGAAGTCAGCAAGCAGAGCAACGAAAATATTCCGGATTACTTTATCAGAAAGCAGACTTTGGTTAATGCTGAAAGATACATAACTCCTCAAATTAAAGAGCTTGAGGAAGAAATTCTTGAAGCCGGCGAGAAGGTCAATGATTTGGAGTATAATATTTTTTGCAGAATACGCGACCATGTTGCTGCGAGTTACGGCAGGATACGCGAGACTTCAGACGTTATAGCTCTGATAGATGTTTTGTGTTCTTTGGCTGTTGTTGCGGAATCAAACGGTTATGTTATGCCGACTGTAAATAATTCCGATAAAATAATTATAAAAGACGGACGTCATCCGGTTGTGGAATCAATAAGCAAGGCGAACGTGTTTATTCCAAACGACACAAGTATGGATAATGAGAGCAATCAGATATCTATAATTACAGGGCCGAATATGGCTGGTAAGTCTACATATATGCGTCAGGTGGCAGTTATAGTTTTAATGGCGCAAATGGGAAGTTTTGTTCCGGCTTCATCAGCAGAAATAGGTATTGTGGATAGAATATTTACGAGGGTAGGAGCGAGCGATGACCTGAGTTCGGGAGAAAGCACGTTTATGGTTGAAATGAAAGAGGTTGCTTATATACTCAATAACGCCACAAAAAGAAGCCTTATAATCCTTGATGAAATAGGTCGCGGAACAAGCACATATGACGGTTTGAGCATTGCCTGGGCTGTTGTTGAACATATAGCCGACGCGAAAAAGTGCGGGGCTAAAACATTGTTTGCCACTCATTATCATGAACTGACCGAGCTTGAAGACAAAATAAACAATGTTAAAAATTATTGTATAGCTGTTAAGAAAAAGGGAGACGACATAACGTTTCTCAGAAAAATCATCCGCGGCGGAGCGGATGAGAGCTACGGCGTTGAAGTTGCGGCTCTTGCCGGGGTAAAGAAATCGGTAATCATCCGCGCAAAAGAAATTGCCGGTATATTAGAGAGCAGGGAACAGAAAACTGTCAATACGGCCGATATTAAAACCGGAACCAAGAAAGAAAAGAAAACTCCGTTTAAGGATGAACAGATAGACTTTTTTGCCCAGGCTGATAATCCTGTAATAACTCAGCTTAAAGAGTTGGATCTTAATACAATAACGCCTGTAGAGGCTTTGACTAAACTTTTTGACCTCCAGGCAAAAGCTAAAAATATGTGATTTAAAGCCGCTGTGCGCTGTGTGCGGCGGCTTTTGGTATACGCTGTAAAAAGTTGACATCATTAAATTTTGATGATATACTTCAAAATAATTAGAGTTTTGGGAAGTGTTTATATGGAAGAAAAAATACATGTTTTATCTCCTGATGTGGCGGATAAGATTGCGGCAGGAGAGGTGGCGGAGAGACCCAGCTCGGTTGTTAAAGAGCTGGTTGAAAATGCTGTTGACGCAGGAGCGGATAAGATAACAGTTGAAATAAAAAACGGCGGTATAAAATTAATAAGGGTTGCAGATAACGGTAAAGGCATTCCGTCAGAACAGGTGCCTACAGCCTTCCTGCGTCACGCTACAAGCAAATTAAACACTGCCGATGACTTATATAATATCTCTACAATGGGATTTAGGGGCGAAGCGCTTTCGAGTATCTGCGCTGTTGCCAAAGTTGAGATTATCACTAAAACTGCCGAAGCCGAAACAGGGGTTCACTATATTGTCGACCACGGTATTTGCGGAGAAGCTGATGAAATCGCTTGTGCGGACGGAACTATTATGGTAGTTGAAGATTTGTTTGCTAATGTTCCTGCCAGAATGAAGTTTTTGAAAAAAGACAGCACAGAGGCAGGATATATATCTGACCTTATGACGCGGCTGGCTTTGTCAAAACCGAATATTTCATTTGATTATATATGTGACGGGAAGCCTGTGTTTAAGACGTCGGGAGACGGGGATTTGACTAATGTTATTTTAAAGGTATACGGGCTTAAGTTTGCAAAGGCTGTTATGCCGGTTGATTATTTTGAAAACGGAGTTAAAATATCCGGGGTTATCGGTAAACCGGAACTGTCCTTTGGTAATCGTACCAAACAGACGATTTTTGTTAATGGCAGATATATAAAAAATCATGTGATAGCCAAAGTTGCGGAAGAAGCGTTCAGAAACGCTGTAATGATAGGAAAGTTTCCGTTTTTTGTATTAAATATAGAGGTTCCGCCGGAAATGGTAGACGTCAATGTGCACCCGGCTAAAACTGAGGTAAAGTTTGCAAATGAAAAACAGCTGTATGATATAGTGTATCATGCGGTTAAAAACGCAATGTATGGCATTAAGGTTAGTGAAGAAAAGGCTGACCAGAGCGCTAAAACTATACAAACAAATAAAACTTTTTCAAAAAGCAAAGAAACGCCTAAGCTGAAAGATTCAGCGGTCTTAAATGAAAAGGTAATACATGATTATCTTGAGTATACCAAACCTGTTATAAATAAATCTGAAATTTTAGATACTACTCCTTTAGAAAAAACGCCTGATGAAAATATGGATGAAAATGCTGCTGAAAGTTCCGATAATGGCGGAGTTTTAGACAAAGTTGTGGATATAATAGATAATTTTTTGGAACCTGACAAAGAAGAAGTATCTGATAATATCTCAAATGATGTAAATGAAGCAACTCCCCAAACTAAAAAAGAGTTTAAGCAAACCGAGTTCGGAGATGTTGATAAGATATTTGATAATTCAGACAGTATTTTTAAAGATTATAAAATAATAGGACAAGTTTTTGACACTTATGTTCTGCTGTCAGCGGCGGACAGATTTTATATGATAGACCAGCATGCTGCTCATGAGAGAGACGGTTTTGAAAAGCTGAAAAAAGCGTATTTTAATAATGAACGATTATCTCAGGTTTTAATGTCGCCTATTGTTATAAATTTAAGCCATGTTGAGTATGACGCGGTTATGTCCAATCTTGATGAGTTTGAACGGTTTGGTTTTGATGTCGGCGAGTTTGGCTTTAATACGGTTGTGGTAAACGAGACGCCTATAATAGCCGGCGATGAGCAGATAAAGGATTTGTTTTTGGAAATAACAGACGCGCTTGTGGATAATATTAAACATCCGATAGCGGATTTTGAAGAAAAAGCGCTTGATATGATTTCATGCAAAAAAGCTATTAAGGGAAATGATAAGCTGTCGCTGCCGGAAATGACTGAAGTCATTAAAATAGTTGAAAATTTGTATTCTAAAGGTATAAAAACCTGTCCTCACGGAAGACCAATCATGGTTGAGTTTACAAAAAAAGAGATAGAGAAGATGTTTAAGCGTATCGTATAAAATGATACAAGGATTATATGAGGTGGCGTAGATGAATAAACCTAAAATATTGTGCGTTGTAGGCCCTACCGCTTCAGGAAAGACAGACTATGCTGTTGAGCTTGCTTTAAAATGTGGTGGAGAAGTGGTTTCGTGTGATTCTATGCAGATATATAAGCACATGGATATTGGAACCGCAAAGCCGACTGCTGATGAGATGAAAGGCGTCAAGCATCACATGATAGATATAATCGAGCCAAACGAGAGTTTTAGTGTAGCGCGTTTTTCTGAGATGGCAAGGGAATGTATAGACGATATACTTTTAAGAGGAAAGATGCCTGTTTTATGCGGCGGCACAGGACTATATTTTGACAGCACAATAAATAATATAAATTTTATACAAATGGACACGGATGAAGAGTATAGAAAATATTTGGAATCGGCTGCAAAGGAATTTGGAAATGAATACGTATATAAAATTTTAAAAAGGGTTGACGAAGAATCTGCCGAATCCATTCATCCTAATAATTTAAAACGTGTGATTAGAGCGTTGGAGATATATAAGACTACCGGGAAGAAAAAATCGGAACTGGATAAGGAACAGCTGTCAGAACCATTGTATGAGCCTGAAATCACAGGGCTTATGCGTGACAGGGAAGTCCTCTATGACAGAATAAATAAACGCGTTGATATAATGATGGAAAAGGGGCTTGTAGAGGAAGTTTCAGAACTTATTAAAATGGGTATAGATACAGAAGCTACATCTATGCAGGCTATTGGATATAAGGAGATAATAGAATATTTGGACGGAAAGACAAGTCTCAGCGACGCTGTTGATAAAATAAAAAGAGAAAGCCGAAGATATGCCAAACGTCAGCTGACATGGTTTAAACGGAATGAAAAAATTCATTGGATAAATATTTAAATATAAAATTAATGCGGTGTATGAACTCTAAGTTTGTATGCCGCATTTTATTTTTTGGAATAATTTTACAGGCAGCGACATTTTTCTGTTACAATTAAGTTACATTTGTTCTACAACTCGTGGATTGCGGTTTACATACTTTTTGACAGAGATTATAATAGTTATTATGTAGAATGGATGTGTATGTTTAGCGCTATAAGAGATGGACTGTTGATTGGAGGTAGTCTTGTGGCAAACACTACTGACAATTCAAATATAAGATTACAGAAAAGACGCAAAAGAGATATAAAAAAGAGGCTTTTTTTAATTCCCAAATTGATTTTTGTGTTTTTGGTGGTCTTTTTGCTTATCAGTATATTTTTCAGATCAGGTAATAGTGTAAGCACTTATACTGCTCTGAATGGTAAAATTGAAGAATATGTCCTGGCTGACGGTTACATTTTCCGTGACCAGGAGCTCATATCATCACCGTCAGACGGTTATTTTGAGTGCCTGGCAGATGAGGGAGAAAGGGTTAATGATGGAAGCACAATTGCCGCCGTGTATAAAAGTGCTGTAGACCCTGCTGTTACTGAAGAAATATCACAGCTTAAAACGAAAATTGCCGATTTGGAAAAGGACGAGGCCGCTGCGGATATCTATTCTGCGAACGCTGTGAAAATAGAGCTTAATATTTCTGAGGAAGCTCAGAAACTTACGCAGGTTAGGGATAATAATAATTTCTCTGATATTGTGAGTATAAAACACAGCGTTGATGATTATATTGCAAACAAACAATATGCGGTTGAAGGCGGCAAAACAAAAGAGAACAGGCTTTCGGAAATGAAAGCCAGACTTGATGAATTGGAATCAAGCATAGACGGGGAACGCGAGTATATATATGCTCCGAGAGCCGGAATATTTTCGTCAAAGATTGACGGATATGAAGACGTTTTAGGCATTGAGATGATGGGAGACGCCACGCCGAGATATATAAACGGCATTTCTAAAAATAATGTGACGGTTGGAACCACAGTCACAAACGGCGAAAACGTCTGTAAGATAATTGATAATTACGAGTGGTATTTTGTCGGTTTAATTTCCGAAAAGGAAGCTGAAAATTTTAAGGTTGACCAATCTATCAGCATAAAATTCTATGATTTATCCGATAGTATGGTATCCGGAACCGTTAAGGCTATCTCTAAGCCTGAGGACGGCAAGGTCGCTATAACCGTCTATTCCACAAGATATATTGATTCAATTTATACGACCAGCAAAGTGTCCGCAGAGCTGCTCACTGAGAGTTCGGAAGGGATAAAAGTTCCGTCATCTTCTTTGAGAGTTATAGACGGACAGCAGGGAGTTTATGTCGTTCGTTTGGGAGTGGCCAGATTTGTTCCGGTCGAACTTCTTTACAATAATAAAGAATGGGCTATAATAAAACCTGTTATTAGCACAAGTTATGAGGAACATCTTGAAGTTTATGATGAGATAATCATTAATACTAAAGGTATTGAGGATGGTAAGGTTGTGAGACAATGAGTGAAGTTCCTGATATCAGAAAAAATTATATAGACGTTTTGAACTCGGTTAATAAAATTACTGAGGAATGCGGCAGAAAGCCGGGCAGTGTTCGTCTGATTGCTGTCTCTAAGACAAAGCCGGCGGAATATATAAAAGAGGCGATGGAGGCAGGGGCCGTAGATTTTGGTGAGAACAAGCCCCAGGAGCTTGCCGCTAAATATGAGCAGGTGAGCGGAGTGAGATGGCACCAAATAGGGCATCTTCAGAAGAATAAGGTTCGCCATATAATAGGCAAGACCGCTTTGATACATTCTTTAGACAGTATTGAGCTTGCAAAAGAAATTGATAAGCGCGCTAAGGCTGTTGGAATAGTTCAGGACGTTTTGATTCAAGTAAACATTTCAGGCGAGGAAAGCAAATTCGGGATAAATCCCGAGAATTTGCCGGAGATGCTGGAAAGTTTAAAAGAGTTCAGCAATGTGAATATGACAGGGCTTATGACAATATCCGTTAGAGGCTATTCTCAGGATGAAAACAGAAAGTTGTTCTCAAAACTCAGAGAGTTGGGCAGCAAATATGGTCTTAGAGAGCTTTCAATGGGTATGAGCCATGATTATAAAGAAGCCATAGAGAGCGGGGCAACAATGGTAAGAGTTGGAACCTCAATTTTTGGCGAACGGGATTATTCCCTAAAATAATATGTGAAATATGAAATCTATTATATACAAAATACTGATAAACTTAGGAGGAAGAAAAAGATGGGAAGCTTTATGGATAAAGTGTACAGCATGATGGGTGTTGACGTTGGAGATACATATGAAGAGGAATACTATGACGATTATGCACAGGGCGGATACGATGAACCGGATCCAAACGAGAGTTATATGCCCAGCAGAAGAAATTCAGGAAGAAACGCAGGCAGAGTAAATAGATACGAGGACAACCCTCAGATGAAACTTGTTATTATGCAGCCTGTAAGCTTTGAAGAGGCAAGGGATATAGCAAACCATTTAAAAGAGAGAAAGCCGATAGTAATAAATCTTGAAGCTGTAGATAATCCTACATCCAGAAGAATAGTTGACTTTTTGAGCGGTTCTGTTTATGCTTTGGACGGAAGTATTAAAAAAGTATCAAACGGTATTTTTCTGATTGCTCCATGCAACGTCGGTGTTATGGATGAGGAAGAAGCATACGAAGAACGCTGGAGCTAAAAGTGGATACAGATGATAAACTGATAGTCTCTAAGGCTTTTGATACCGTTAGTATCGCTGAGAGACAGTATATTTGCAAAACTATGGGGTTTTTAAATCCCCATCAAGCGGCTGTAGTCCGCAGGGAAATTTCGAGAAAAATACCGTCGGATATTAGCGTCGAATTTTATGGCGGATATAAAGACGCGGAGAGATGTTTATTTATATGCTTTCCGGAATATTTGGAACCGGACTATGACAGTATTATCTCAGTGCTGGAGATAACAGCCCGTGACATTGATAAAATGTCTCATCGTGACTATCTTGGCAGTCTTATGGGTCTTGGAATTAAGCGTGAGAATATTGGCGATATTCTTCCTCTTGAAGACAGGTGTTATATTTTTACCAAGTCTGATATATCAGGATATATAATTGACAACCTTTTAAAGATAGGCCGCCATGGAGTGAAAATTTGCAAAAGAAGTCTTTCTGAGATAACGGTGCCTGAGAAAAAGACCGAGCAGGTCAGAACCACTGTTTCCAGTCTAAGGCTGGATTGTATATTATCAGGAGCGCTTAATATGTCGAGAGGCAGAGCTGCGGAACTAATAAGAGCGGAGAAGGTTCAGGTCAATTTTGAAACTGCGGACAGTATATCAAAGATGTTGAGTCCCGACGACTTAGTTTCGGTCAGAAATTTTGGCAGGTTTAAAGTGGCCGAAATAGGGGGTCTCACAAGAAAAGGGAGATATGGTATCATAATTGAGAAGTTTATTTAGTATATATAGTAGAGTATAGATTTCGTTAGAATTGTTAAACGGTCAATTGATTAAAGTTAGAAGATTGGGAGGATGGAATATGCTTACACCTGCTGATATCGAAAATAAAGAGTTTAAAAAAGAGATGCGCGGTTATAACATGACCGAGGTAAATATTTTCCTGAAAGAAGTTGCAATGAGCTATGAAAAGATATATCAGGAAAATCTTTCGGCTATGGATAGGATAGGTATGCTGTCAGACGCTGTAAAACAATACAAGTCGATGGAGGATACCCTCAAAAACGCATTGTCTGTTGCTAAGGGCGCAGGGGACGAGATAAAGAACAGCGCCCATGGGCAGGCACAAATGATTATTAAGGACGCGGAAAACAAGGCGGGTAAGATAATCAATGAGGCTGCAAAGGAAGTCGCTGATATAAATTATAAGTATGAGGAAATGAAGAGAAGCGTTGAGGTGTTTAAAGCAAAAGTAGTATCTCTTTTGAATTCCCAGCTTGAGATTATTAAGGAATATTCAAATATAAATGCCGACACTGACAGAGAAATAAGGTCAAGCGCCGAAGCGGTTGAAGTGATTAAAAGCGAAATAAACGATATCCCTGATTTGCCGGGGGATTTAAGTAGAGACGCTGAATCGAATCTGATGTCTCAGCTCGAAAAGGTTACTCAGGAACTCCCTAGGATAAAACTGAATGAAGACGGCGAATATGTTCCTGCAGATGAGAATTAATAAATAAAATTTTAATATTTAAGGTTAGGGCTGTTCTGCGTAATGCGGGACAGTCCTTGACATAGAATGCTGAAATTTGGTTTGAAAGGCTGATGTTATGATAATATATTTTATAATAGGTATACTGGTTTTAATTCTTGACATAGTTACTAAACACTGGGCTTCAGCGGCTCTGATGGGAACATCGGGGATACCGGTTATAGACGGATTTTTTCATTTGACTTATGTTGAAAATTCCGGAGTGGCTTTTGGAATGCTCCAGGATAAAAGAATAATTTTTGTCACAATGTCGCTGTTGATACTTTTTGTATTGGCAATGTATTTTTATAAGGCAAAGAAGAGGGATGTTTGGCTTAAACTGGGAACGGCGCTTATCTTTGCCGGTTCTATCGGCAATTTGATTGAGCGTGTGAAAAATGGGTTCGTAGTTGATTTTTTGGACTTCAGAGTAATAAATTTTCCGGTATTTAACATTGCTGATATGGCGGTGTGTATCGGCGCGGCGGCTTTGGTGATACACTTTTTGACCTCTGATACAGAGAGTAAAGATAAACTAAATGAGAAGAAAGAATAAAATACGGTGAGAATATGGAGAACGATGAGATAAAGTTGTTGAAGGTATCCGAGGGAGAGGAGGGAAGGCTCGATAAATATCTTTCCGATAAGCTTGAGGATATGACTCGCTCATATTTGAAAAAGCTTATTTCTGATGATAAAGCGGTATTGGTAAACGGCAATCCGGCAAAACCGAACTATAAGCTTAAACCCGGGGATATAATAGAACTGGCAGTGCCGGAACCTATAGAACTGGAAATTAAGGCTGAAAATATTTCTCTTGATATAGTATACGAAGATAATGATATGCTGGTAGTTAATAAGCCGCAGGGTATGGTAGTTCATCCGGCGGCCGGAAACTATACCGGAACTCTTGTTAACGCGCTTCTTTATCACTGCGGAGATTCACTTTCGGGAATAAATGGCGAAAAACGTCCGGGAATAGTGCATCGGATTGATAAAGATACAAGCGGACTGCTGCTTGTTGCCAAAAATGACAACGCGCATCAAAAACTGTCGTCACAGATAAAAGAGCACAGTCTTACAAGAGCGTATAAAGCGCTGGTACATGGAAATATAAAACAGGATTCCGGTCGCATAGACGCGCCTATCGGTCGGCATCCCAGCGATAGAAAAAAGATGACTATAACGGACAAAAATTCAAGGGAAGCAGTAACTAATTTCAGGGTGCTTGAACGTTACGGCCGCTATACTTTTGTCGAGTGTATTTTGGAAACTGGCAGGACGCATCAGATAAGGGTTCATATGTCTAAGAACGGGCATCCTATTGTTGGAGATAAGACTTATGGGGTAAAAAAGGAAGAATTTAATTTAACAGGACAGCTGCTCCATGCTTATAAGGTTGGTTTTATACATCCTGTGTCAGGCGAATATATGGAGTTTGTGTCAGAATTGCCGGATTACTATATGAACGTGCTTGATAGATTGAGAAATTTTATTTAAAAGCTGTAAAAATTTGTAGACAAAGTGAGTTTGTTAGGATATAATAGTAGCAAGGGTGTCTGGGCTCAGGGCGTGGATGGTCTTGCTATTTTGTCTGTAAGGTGGGATTGATATGAGAACAGTAATTCTTGAAAAAGAAGAGATTGATAAAAAACTTAAAAGAATGGCCAGCCAGATTGTTGAACGAAACGTAGGTGAAAAAAGCATCTGCCTGATTGGTATAGTAAGGCGAGGTGTTAACGTTGCCGAAAGTTTGGCGGAACACATCATAGCAAGCGGTGAAATGAACGTTGAAGTTGGAAGCCTTGATATAACTCTATATGGGGCGGACCATAATCTTATAGCCAAATACCCTGTATTAAACGATACGGATATACGGTTTTCTATAGATAATAAAATTGTAGTTTTGGTAGATGATATTTTATATACCGGAAAGACAATTCATACGGCTATTGACGCTCTTTTGGATATTGGCTCTCCATCAGAAGTTCAGCTAGCCTGCTTTGTGGATAGGGGAAGAAGAACTTTCCCTATAAGCGCGGATTATGTTGGAGTTAGAGTTCCGAGTTCAGGTCTTGAGCGTGTGGTTCTGCATGTTGAGGAAGTAGACGGCGAAAGCTGCGTAATGATAGAGAAGCGTGATAGTTCAGCAGCGTTTAAAATATAAAAGAATAGGCAAAGATGAAATAGAGGGTTAGTCCCTTTATGTAATATACAGCGGATCAAAATTCCGCGTAAATCTAATATTATAAATAGAGGAATTACGATGATTGATAACTTATTAGGTTTAAAAGAAACATCAAGAGATGATATTACAGCAATATTGGATGATGCTGTGAAATTAAAAAACGACGTTTTGGAGCAGGACATTAAAAAATCAAATATCCTTTCTGGAAAGAGTATAATAACTCTGTTTTTTGAAAACAGCACCAGAACAAGGGTCTCTTTTGAGTTAGCTTCTAAATATCTTGGAGCTACTGCCGCAAATATTTCAGCGGGAGGAAGCAGTATTGCCAAGGGTGAAACTTTGATAGATACTGCAAAAACTTTGGAGGCCATGGGTACTGATGTCATAATTATAAGACACAGCATGTCAGGTTCACCTCATCTTATTTCCAAGTACATAGGTTCTAAGGTTATTAATGCCGGCGACGGAATGAATGAGCACCCAACGCAGGCACTGCTTGATATTATGACTATCAGAGAGAAGAAGGGAAAAGTTGAAGGGCTCAAGGTTGCTATAGTCGGAGACGTTAAACACAGCCGCGTTGCCAGGAGTAATATTTACGGTTTGAATAAGCTGGGAGCCGAAGTTGTTTTAGCCGGACCGTCTACTTTGCTTCCTTCCAATTTGCAAGATATGGGCGTTAAGGTATACACCGATGTTGAAAAAGCCGTTGAGGGCGCTGATGTTGTAATGGGTCTGCGTATCCAGCTTGAAAGGCAGAAGAAAGGACTGTTTCCATCAATCAGGGAATACAATAAGTATTTTGGAATAGATGAGAGGCGTCTGTCAATGGCAAAACCTGACGCTATATTGATGCATCCGGGCCCTGTGAACCGTGGCGTTGAACTGAACCCACAGGTTGCTGACGGAAGTCAGAGCGTTATTAATCAGCAGGTCACCAATGGTGTTTGTGTTCGTATGGCTGTTTTAAATATGCTGGCAAACGGTAAAAGATATGATAATTTAGTATAAATAATCTTATATTAGGTTGATAAGGCAAAGTGTTATAATTGTACAAGTAAGGGGAAATGCAGATTGAAATCAAATTGGATTTTAATAAAAAACGGTCATGTTGTTGACCCGGCAAATAATATAGATGAAAAGCTTGATATTTTAATCAAGGACGGAATAATTTCGGAAGTAGGCAAGGATATACAAACAAATCCTTTTGTGACAGTGATTGACGCGGAAGGTAAGATTGTTGCTCCGGGGCTTATAGACCTTCATGTTCATTTCAGAGAACCGGGATATGAGTATAAAGAGGATATTGAAAGCGGAAGCGCCGCTGCCGCAAGAGGCGGAGTTACGACTGTTGTGTGTATGCCGAATACTAACCCAACTATTGATAATCCGGCTCTTGTTAAATATGTGACCGATAGGGGAAAAGAGGTCGGACTGACGCATGTTCTGACTACCGGATGTATAACCAAAGGACAAAAAAGCGAAGAGCTTGCGGAAATTGGAGAGCTTAAAAACGCCGGAGCTGTTGCTGTTTCGGATGACGGCAGACCTGTGCTTTCTCCATCGCTTATGAGAAAAGCGCTTGAGTATACCAAAATGTTTGATATTCCTATAATGTCTCACAGTGAAGATTTGGATTTGGTTGACGGCGGAAGTATGAATGAAGGATACATGTCAACTTATTTAGGGCTTAGAGGAATACCGAAATGCGCTGAAAGCGTTGCTATTTCCAGAGATGTGCTGATAGCGGAGGACGTGGGAGGAAGACTGCATGTCTGTCATGTGAGCACACGCAATTCTATAGACGCTATACGTCAGGCTAAAAAACGTGGTGCAAATATAACTTGTGAAACTGCTCCGCACTATTTTTCTTTGACTGATAAAGCAGTTGATGGTTTTAATACAAATGCTAAGATGAATCCTCCGCTAAGAGAGCAGGACGATGTCGACGCGGTAATCGAGGGCTTGATTGACGGCACAATAGACGCGATAGCGACTGACCATGCGCCGCATGATAAGGATGAAAAGGAAATAGAATTTGCATTGGCAATGAACGGTATTGTCGGTCTTGAAACTTCTTTGGGGCTGGGTGTTACAAACCTTGTCAAGACAGGAAAATTAACAATGACGCAGCTGATAGAAAAGATGTCGGTCAACCCGGCGAAAATTATAAATCTCGACAAGGGCTCTTTATCTGTTGGAAAAGCGGCTGATATTGTGGTTTTTGACGCTGATAATGAATATACTGTTGATATAAATGAATTTGCTTCAAAAAATAATAATTGTCCTTATGATGGAATGAAACTGTATGGACGGGTTGATTTTACCATATTGGATGGAAATGTTGTGTTTGAAAGATAGAGAGGAGTTTTTAATATGATAGACTCATTAATCGAAAAGATACAGGAGAAGAAAAATCCGACTGTTGCCGGCCTTGACCCAAAACTGGATTATCTTCCTGAAGAAATGGTAAAGAAAGCGTTTGATGAATATGGAGAAACTTTTAAAGGAGCCGCTGAGGCAATTTTTGAGTTTAACAAGACGCTGATTGACGCTTTATATGATATAGTTCCGGCAGTGAAACCTCAGTCGGCTTATTATGAAATGTATGGTATAGATGGTATTGAGTGCTTGAAAAAAACTATTAATTACGCAAAAGAAAAGGGCTTGTATGTTATCTTGGACGCAAAACGCGGAGATATTGGTGCAACCAGTGAAGCATACGCAAAAGCTTATTTGGGAAAAACCGATATAGGCGAAAAACAGGAGCCTGCTTTTGATGCTGACAGTTTAACAGTTAACCCATATTTAGGAACAGACGGCGTTCAGCCGTTTGTAGAACAGTGTTTGAAATTTGGAAAGAGTATTTTTGCACTTGTAAAAACGTCCAATAAGTCTTCCGGTGAGATTCAGGACTTAATCAGCGGCGGCAAGCCGATATATGAACATATGGCTGAGCTCGTTAAAGGCTGGGGTATGGATAATTTCGGAAAGTATGGTTATACGCAGGTTGGAGCTGTTGTTGGAGCTACTTATCCTGAGCAGGCAGAAGTTTTGAGAAGGGTTATGCCTCATACTTATTTCTTGGTTCCGGGGTATGGAGCTCAGGGCGGTAAGGCGGAAGATGTTGCAAAGAGCTTTAACGGAGACGGACTTGGGGCAATAGTAAACGCTTCACGTTCTATAATGTGCGCATATAAGAAAAACGGCGGCGAGGTCGGTCAGGCGGCGAGAGATGAAGCTATAAGAATGCGTGATGATATAATGTCAGCCGTTGGCGCTGTTTGATTAACTATAGAGGATTGGAGAGGTTAAGATGCTGTGTGAACTTGTAGCAAAAGGTCAGATAAGACGCGGTCTTTTTGACTATATTGTAGACTGTCCGGATATGGCGATGAAGGCAAAGCCCGGGCAGTTTCTCCATGTTTTATGCGGTGGGGATACATATTTAAGACGTCCTATAAGTATCTGTGATGTGATTGAAAACAGACTTGTAAGATTTATATTTGAAGTTCGTGGAAAGGGCACAAAAGAACTGGCAAGAGCTAAAGAAGGAGACAGGCTGGATATTTTAGGTCCTTTGGGAAATAGTTTTGATATATCTTTTTCAGATGAAACTGGTGAAAGCAGTTCGTCTGTTCCCGAGGGAGATATAGTTTTAATCGGAGGAGGAATTGGTATATTTCCTCTTTTATATCTTTCAAAAAGTCTTCCCAAAAAACCTAAAATATTATTGGGATTCAGAGATGCAGAAAGTATGGCGCTAGTCAGAGAGTTTTCTAAAAGCTGTGAGGATGTTTTTATAGCAAGCGACGATGGCAGCGTGGGGCATAAGGGCTTTGTAACTGACTTGCTTAAAAACTCTATAGAATCGGGAAATAAAATAGAAAGAATATATACTTGCGGCCCAAAACCTATGATGAAGATTGTGGCGGAAACCGCAGTCAGCAATGGAATAGACTGTCAGGTATCTATGGAAGAGAGAATGGGCTGCGGAGTTGGGGCCTGCGTTACTTGCACATGTACTTTAAAAGATGGTTCAAGAAAAAGAGTTTGCAAAGACGGACCTATATTTAACGCATCGGAGGTGGATTTCGATGGCTGATTTGAGTGTTAATATAGCAGGAGTAGAGTGGAAAAACCCGGTTACAACAGGGTCGGGCACTTTTGGATTCGGAAGAGAATATGCTGAATATTTTGACCTTTCGAATATAGGCGCGATTTGTCTTAAAGCTATATCCGCCAAACCCCGGCTCGGCAATAAGTCGCCGAGAATCGCCGAAGTAACCAAAGGTATGCTGAACAGTGTTGGGCTTCAAAATCCGGGAGCTGAATATTTTCTTGAAAATGAACTGCCTTGGCTAAGACAATTTGATACAAAACTAATAGCTAATCTGTGCGGTTCAACTATTGAAGATTATGTAGAAGTCGCAGAAATTTTAGGTAATAAGCTTGATATGTTTGAACTTAATATTTCATGTCCGAACGTAAAAGAGGGCGGAATGGCCTTTGGAACTGACGCGAAGATGATAGAAGAAATTACGTCAAAAGTTAAAGCTGTATCGAAAGTGCCGCTTATAGTAAAATTGTCACCTAATGTTACTGATATTGCCGAGATGGCAAAAGCTGCCGAAGCAGGCGGCGCTGACGCAATTTCATTAATTAATACATTGCTAGGTATGAAAATTGATATAAATACCAGGAGACCTGTCCTGAATAATAATATGGGCGGAATGTCCGGACCTGCGGTTATGCCTGTTGCGGTCAGAATGGTGTATCAGGTGCGCCAGGCTGTAAAGCTTCCGATAATCGGTATGGGCGGAATCACTACAGGAGAGGACGCTGTGGAATTTTTGCTTGCAGGGGCTGACGCGGTTTCAGTAGGAACAGCCGGTATTGTTGACCCATATGCCTGGATAAAAGTGAGAAATGGAATAAATGACTATCTTGATAAAAACGGATATGAATCTGTAAATGATATAGTAGGAAAGCTTGAAATGAATAATTAATAATTGGAGGTTTGACAAATGACAAATGAACAAATAATTGATATGCTTAAAGAGGCGGAAGTTTTGCTGGAAGGACATTTTCTTTTAACATCGGGAAGGCACAGCGATAAATATATGCAGTGCGCTAAGATTTTCCAATATGCAAAGTATAGCGAACCTCTCTGTGCCGAGCTTGCAAAACAATATAAAGAAGATAATGTTGAATTGGTTATAGGGCCGGCAATAGGCGCAATTCAAATGGCGTATGAAGTTGGAAAACAGCTTGGTGTTAAAAACATATTTGCTGAACGTGAGGATGGAAAAATGACGCTGAGACGCGGATTTACAATCGAAAAAGGTCAGCGTGTTCTAATCGTAGAGGATGTTGTTACAACTGGGGGAAGTGTTCGAGAGGTTATGGAGCTTGTCAATGAAGCCGGAGGAAAGATAGTGGGAATAGGTTCAATCGTTGACAGAACCGGCGGTAAAATTGATTTTGGAGTTCCTTATAAGAGTGCATTTTCTATGGATATAACATCTTATGAGCCTGATGACTGTCCGATTTGTAAGTCTGGAACACCATTGGTTAAACCGGGCAGCAGAAAGATAAAATAATGAAATCGAATAATACACATGACGGTCACAGAATCAGAATGCGTGAAAAGCTTGAGAGCGGAAATTTAGCTGATTTGCCTGAACATGAACAGCTTGAAATTCTTTTATTCTCTGTGATACCGAGAGGAAATACAAATGAAATCGCTCATGAGCTTCTGAGAAAATTCGGTTCAATCTATGGTGTATTGTCAGCAGATATCAGCAGTTTGCTGGAGGTTGACGGCATAGGAGCGCGCGTTGCGGATTTTCTGCATAATCTCCCGGCTGTTTTAGGAGTTGTTATGCGTTCTAAAATCTCGTATGAAACAGATAATAAATTTTTACTGAATGATATTAACACTTTAAAAGATTATTTGTTTTCTCTATTTTCGGATACTGTTTCAGAGCGGGCGTATATATTATTTTTAAATAAGGGTTTTCGGCTTATCAAGTTTGAGAAGATAAGCGACGGCTCTTTAGAGCAGGTATACATAGATATATCAAAGGCTGTACGGCGCGCCATATTAAACAATGCCGCATATGTGGTGCTGACGCATAATCATCCCAGCGGCTCGGTTATGCCAAGCGACGCTGATATTTCATCAACCCGAGAGCTTGACGAGGCCTTGAACACTGTAGGAATAGGCCTTTTAGACCATATAATAATCGGCGGTGACAGCTATTATAGTTTCCGTGAAAGCAGACATTATTAATAAAAGAATCCTTTAACCTGATGAATTTGGCGGGTTAGAGGATTCTTTATTTTAAAATATAAAACCAAATTTATTATAAAAAACGGTGAAAGTGCTTGTATAATATCATATAATGTCGTATAATTACTATAAAGATATGTGAATTTAAAGAACATATTAAAAAGAACATATTTGTTGGGAGGAATTATAGTATGCAAGATATGCAGAGAATATATAAACTAAAAATAGATAATATATTTTCAAATAGTAATGATATTATACATGAAATGGATTGCCGATTTATAAAACAGTTGGCATATGGTAAAAAAATATGAATTCAAAAAGTTCACATCATGGTCATAGAGATAGAATGCGGGAGAAATTAGAGCATGGAAGTTTGGCAGATTTTCCTGAACATGAGCAGCTGGAAGTTCTCTTATTCTCTGTGATACCAAGAGGAAATACAAATGAAATAGCTCATGAACTTTTAAGAAGATTTGGTTCTATATACGGAGTTTTATCCGCCGACACCAATAGCCTTATCCAGGTGGAAGGGGTAGGTGAACGAGTCGCAGACTTTTTACATAATTTACCTGCTGTTTTGGGCGTGGTAATGCGTTCTAAAGTTTTGTATGAAACGGATAACAGGTTTGTGCTTAAAGATACGGACAGATTAAAGGAATATTTGTTTTCATTATATGCGGACACTATAGCTGAACGCGCTTATATCTTATTTTTGAATAAAGGATTTCGATTAATAAAATATGAATTGATATGTGAGGGTTCAATAGATGAGGTTTATTTAGATATTAAAATGGCGGTTCGCAGAGCTTTAATGAACCATGCGGCATATGTAGTGCTTACACATAATCATCCAAGCGGTCTTGTTTTTCCAAGCGATTCAGATATTATATCTACCAGAGAACTGAGCGAAGCTTTAAATACAGTTAAAATTGGGTTTTGGGATCATGTAATAGTTGGAGGTAATCAATACTACAGTTTTAGGGAGAGCAGGAATTATTAAGAGAAAATCTGGGAGGAAGACATGCCAAAATCAGCAAATCAAAAGTTAAGATTATTATTTGAAAGAGAAATTTTACTAAGAGAAACGGATGAGGAGAATCCTATTTCTACAAAACAGCTTATATCACGTTTGGAGGATTGCGGCGTTCAGGCTGAAAGAAAAACTATTTATAGTGATATTGAGGCTCTTTCCCTATATGGTATGGATATAATTAAGGTTAGCGGAAAAAATGGCGGATATTATGTAGGTGAGCGAGACTTTGAACTTCCTGAATTGAAACTGCTGGTTGACGCTGTCCAAACGTCCAAATTTATAACCAAAAAGAAATCTGCTGAGCTTATAGGAAAAATTGAAAGGTTAACCAGCAAGTATCAAGCTCAGGTATTGCATCGTCAGGTATATGTATCTGCCCGTATTAAAAATATGAACGAGAGTATATATTATAATGTCGACAAAATATATCAGGGTATAGATGAAAACAAACAGATAGAATTTTTCTATATGGAATATAATCTTGATAAAAAGCGTGTTCCGAGAAGAAATGGAAAACGATATAAAATAAGTCCTTATGCTTTGACATGGAACGATGATAATTATTACCTTATTGGATATGACGGACAGTCCGATACAATAAAGCATTATAGAGTTGATAAAATGGAGAATATAGTTGTTCTCAAAGAAAATCGCGAAGGAGAAACAAATATTGATATAGGAGAATATTCTAAAAAGGTGTTTTCAATGTTTGGCGGTAGTGAGGAGTCCGTTACTCTTAATTTTGACAATAGGTTTATTGGAGTTGTAATTGACAGGTTTGGTACCGATATTCCGGTAATAAAGACTGACAGTGAACATTTTGAGACCAGTGTAACAGTTAAGATAAGTCCTCAGTTTTTCGGCTGGTTGGCGTCATTAGGGAGAGGCGTTAAAATTATCTCGCCTATCAGTGTGAAAGATAGATATAAAGAGCATATACAGTCAATTTTAGAATGAGAAAGATAATTTAAACTTTTTTAATGGTTTTATATTTTATTTGGTTGAGATAATTGGATAGTAATCATATTATTAAACTGTAATTGATAATAAAGTTTTATTGAATTTATATAAGAAATTTATATGAATAAAAATATAAGTGCTGCAAAATATATAAGTTAAAACACAGCTGCTTATATAATAAATAGCAGCTGTGTTTTAATTGGTATGCCCGACGGGATTCGAACCCGTGACCTTCAGAGTCGGAGTCTGACACTCTATCCAGCTGAGCTACGGACACATAATTTTTTTTATTATAACATAATTTAGCTTTATATTCAATACCTTATTCTAATATTTCATGATTCGTTTTGTAGGTTTGTCAATGATGTGTTACAAAAAAGATTAAAAGAATTCGCCGAAATTGATAAAAGAGTTGATGTAGTCAATGGGAGCTTTCCAATTAAGCGGACGCATCGGGAATTTATTGTAGTTTTGGTTATGCACCTTTAATTGCTTTGCAAAATCATCAAACGCGTAGAATTTATGTGTTGCATAAAAATACTCGTTATCCTTACGGTGTGAACGCTCTACCTTGCCGTTATGTCTAGGTGTGTACGGTCTTATGAGCTTATGTTGTATTCCAAGTTCTTTAAGTCGCTTTTCAAACATAGTTAGGGTCGGCTTTTGAGAGCTGCCAAGCCTCTTGGTAAACTCTTGTCCGTTATCGGTCTGAACGCACTCAATAGGGAATTTAAAGGCTTTTACAAGGTGTTCGAGAATAGCTGCTGTGCTCCACAAAAGCTTCTAAATACCGGAAACGTGAATATTCGTCAATAGCTGTATACTGATAGAACTTTTTACCATTAGCTTCACCGACAATGCAAGCTTCAGGAACGAACTTAACGTCTATCTGTACTCTCTGACCGGGATAGAGCATTTGCTCGTAAGGCTTTGGTATGTATTTGGGATTGGGTGGTTTAACAGGCATTTGTCCCTGTTTGCGGAGTATGCGGTAAAGACCTGTAACAGAACGAGTATAGCCTCTTTGACGAAGCTTAACCCAAAACACAACAAGTCCGGCATTGGGGCTACGGCGGCGCATATCAGTAATCAATTTTAACTCATCAGCGGTATGCTGATTGGGATGATGGTGGGGTTTATGTGATTTATCGGCTAAGGAGGCGAGCGTACCGTCGTAGCGTTTTCGCCAGCGATAGACATACTGACGATTTACCTTATAGCGAATGGCAGCCTTTGTCACGCCGTGTTTAAAAGAATATTCAATTAATACTTGCCTAAATCTCATAGTTTGTGTTATAGTGTTCATATACGGAAGGCTCCTTTGTGTATGTGATATTGTGGTGATATAACTATAACACAATTTATGAGTTTTCCGTATTCTTTTTTTCTCTTTGTAACACATCTATTGTAATCCTACAATATAAATGAGAAAAATATAAAAAAGATATTGACAAATTATTAAGAATAGTATAAAATAAAATAGTTGTTGATTTCAACGACGTTTATTATTTGCGGCTATGGCGGAATTGGCAGACGCGCATGGTTCAGGTCCATGTGAAAGCAATTTCATGGAGGTTCAAGTCCTCTTAGCCGCACCAAAATTTGAAAATCCGAACATTATACCAATTGGTAATAAGTTCGGATTTTTGCTTTATTTTAGTTAATTAAATTTAAATTTTATTATATAACTTATGGACAATTTGTGACAGCTTTTGTCAAGAGGTCTTTAACATTATTTGTTTTTATATAGATTATTTTTTAGCTTTGCGTTTTAATCTGCCAATTAAAATAATATCAGCACGAGAAAATTATCATACTTATATATCTGTGTATTGATTAGGGAGAGTTTACATATTCAAGATTGCAAATTTGCAAATTTGCTATTCGTTTGATATAATATAATCAGCTAATGGGGGCCTATATGTCCTTGTTAGAAATATCAGGCGATCTTATTGTGCATTGGCAGACAAACAGAAAGCGGATATAGTAATTGGCAGGACTGATAGGGACGCGGCATAATAATTAAGTCAAATTGAAAACGGAAAAATGTAAAACACCAGCTTCGATATCCGGATAAGGCCGGAAAAAGGGTTTAGGACATAAACAAATTATATATTGTGGCTAACCATTATTGGCCGCCTTAAAAGTTTTGATATATATAAATTTGGTTTGTCTGAAAATGTGGTTCAAAATTTATGACATGGACGGTTGATGTACATATCTTGAACCGTTTGCCGGAATACAAAAGTTTTCCACAGCAGTATAGCTGATAAGTGCTTAGTTCAAGTACATGACGGATCTGAGAAATATAGTGCGAAACGAGGTCATGGAACTGACATTGCCTGCTTCTTGTTACTGTGAAAGACAGTATAGTGTAAAGCTGCTCTGAAATTGTTTTTTATGTAATATATAATACACCAAATTTGTGATTTTGTATGGTCATAAGTTTTGGGCAGTAATTTTCATAAAGAACTGTAACTTTATTTTGGTATATTTGAAAAACAGCTGTGGAGCAACATTACGGCCAATTGCTTAAAAGGAGGATTCTAAATGAACCAATTTATTGAAACGTTGACAAGTAAAGACAAATGTTTGGAGTTACCCGAAGAATATGATTATTTCGGAAAACTTATCGGAAGCTGGAAACTCAATTATACCGACCGAAACATATCATGCTCAGTTAAAGGAGAATGGCATTTTTCATGGGTTCTTGAGGGTATGGCAATACAAGATGTTATTGTTTTACCCTCGCGCGATACAAAAACTGAAATTCCGCATCCACTCACCGAATACGGCACAACGCTTCGTGTTTACAATCCAAATACACATGCTTGGGATATTGCCTATTGTTACACAGGAGAAATTATACGGCTGGAGGCAAGAAAACAAGACGATATGATAGTGCTCACAAACATTGATGATAATAAGAAAAAATGGGTTTTTGTCAAGATTGAGGAGAATACTTTTCATTGGCAAAATATTACCATAAAAGAAGATGGCGAATGGCATATAAATGCGGATATATATGCTGAGCGAATAAAGTAAATACAATATAAAAGAAACTTTTAGACATAAAGATAAAGAATATCAGAAAAAACATAGTCTGATACAAAATTGTATCAGACTGTTTGTATTATTTCTTATATACCGATTAATTTGACTGTATTACAGAGATATAAAGGTATTAAACATAAAATCTGTCCTAAGTAATAATTACATATTAAACTTTCACGGGTTTTAGATTTATGAATTTCGATTTGCAAATTCTCAGGTTAGAGAAACACGTGTTTTTTTCAGCTTAAATATGACTTTAGACTTTAGATTTTATATTTTCAGAGACAATATTGACGAATGCAGTATGTTTTGATGCTGCTGCGCATGACAACTATTTTGTGTTTGGGAAATAAACTCATATTTAGCAGAAAAATAAGATTTAGATGATATTACCATCGTTTATTGTAAAAATTCGGCTGCTGTTTTTTTGCGGATTCCAGCGAATGAGTAACCATAATAATTGTTTGTACGATTTCTTTATTAATATTATGCAGTAATTCAATTCTTGGCTTCTTTATTGTTGGATTGCTGTCTGCATAGATAATATATTTTTCAAAGTCCTGTGTGAAAGTTATAGCCCAATCACCGCGTATATTTTTACCATTTGGAGCTGACATTGTAATAAGTTATGCAAAAACAGAATACGGCAATGAGGGTTCCAAAAAGTATAAGATAAAATATTAAATATATATGAAAAATACTGCGGTAATCGGATTCTTTCATATAATCAGCCCTTTTCTTTTATTTATACCTCAAACCTTTTATTGTTACAAGCTGTTTCGGACTTGACGGAATATTCTTTTTTCCCGTGTAAGACGTATATGCACTATGATTGTATTGTCACAAATAATACTGTATTCTCCCCATACTTGTTCATATAGCCGTCCTTGCTAATAATTTTATCAGCGTTTTCCATTAAGTAGGATAGTAAAAAGAATTCTCTGCCGGTCAAGTTAACTTCTTTTCCTGATTTATAAATACGGCCGCTTTCTTTATCCAATGAAAGACAGCCAACAGTTAACTGTTTGAGGTTATCAAGCGTATTTACTGATTGATATTGTTGGCGGCGAATTTGTGATTTAATGCGGTAAATGGTTTCACACGGACTAAAAGGTTTAGTGATATAATTGTCTCCGCCGCAGGAGAGACCAAGTGTTTTGTCTATATCATCATCTCTTACTGATAGGAACAGAATGGAACAAAAAGAAAATTCACGTATCTTTTTGCTTATCTCAATACCGTTTATATCTGGCAGCATAACGTCTAAGACAATAACATCGGGCTGATATTCTTTACATATTCTGATTGCGTCTGTGACTGTATATGTTTTTTATTTTTTTATAATTGTTTTAATACAGAGCTTCTTCAATTAAATCTACAATATCTTTTTCGTCATATATTAATAATATTTTATAATGTCATTTTTTTTCGTTGAGAGGCCGATTATTAGAAAACTTTTCTGCTTTCTTTGGTATTAGCTGCATGTTACAAGTTTACAAAACGACAGATATGCGTTTGCTATTTATAGTATTTTATGTTCTTGTTGTTTTGCTGATTTGAGGTAATATGTAACTTTTATAGTTTTTTAGTTTCGATTATATGCGGGCGCATAAATAAAGTCAATATAAAATATAAAAATTATTTATTTAGCTGGAATGTGATTGACGGTTACAAAAAAATGTGGTATAATAATAAAAATAGCTATTAATTATGGTTTTTGATGTAAAGTTGAATTTAAAATAATAGCTTGATTTTCATTATTGCAGTGTTTATATATAGTTTTTGAGGTAGTTACTTTATATCAGCAGTCAATACTTTGATTTTGTTATATTATTGATTAAGTTCAGTGATAGCTGTTTTAATAATAGCAGTTAAAATAGCATTTTATTTAATGTGCGGGTGTAGTTCAGTGGCAGAACACCAGCTTCCCAAGCTGGATATGAGGGTTCGATTCCCTTCACCCGCTCCAAAAAAGCGGCAAGCATTTAATGCTTGCCGCTTTTTATTATGAAATAAAACAGAGCTATTTGCCATTTTAAATCTCAAGAGATTATTATTTTTCTCATACAAACCAAAGTTTTTGTCCTCTTTTCCGGCGAATGCTTGTTCTGACAGGTTGTTTTCAGCCGCTATACTCATCATAATTTTATCGTTAAAATTTAATATACAGTGCCGCAGGATCCCACTAAATGCCTTGTATATAAAAGTATCTGCAATATATTGTTTCACACTTTTCTAATTTTAAATAATAACTTTTCGAGTTCTTTTTCGACAAAGGTGTGGTCACGAAAATCTAATTTTTTCCCGTTAAATGTATCATTGGATAATCAATATTGCAATTCTTATTTTTATACAAATCTTTCCTCATAGATTTTATCAATTCTGTCAAAAGCTTATCATGATCCATACTAGAAAAACCATGTTCTTCTTGTCCAGAGGGTTTTATGTAATCGTGAAACTTCATAAGATTATTTACTACCTCTGAGCTTCCTGTTAATAAAAGTTGATTTTGAGCATCTGCCAAATTATTTCTTGCCGCTTTTTTATTATCTATAATTACCACATCGCTTACAGCTTTAATATATGCTAAATAATACTTTTCTTTTAATTTTCTTTCATTTGCCTCTAATTGATTCCGCTTAGTAAAATAATATGAAAAAGTCGCTGATATAATCGCAGTTATTATACCAATTATTGGAATGATAACTTGTATTAAATTTTCAGGCATAATATTTCACCTCATAAATCTTTATATTTGGCAATCAAATAATGTAATGTTAATATCATTTTCAATATGTTCAACAACAAATGCCATCTGTTACTATCTCGCTATTATTACATTGCCCAAATCCTTTATAGTAAACGCACCGTCAAAATTAAACAGTTTAATTATTTTACTCAATTGCTTATCCGAAAAGTTTTCATTTTACAGTTGATTACTTAAAGTGTTTTCTCTATATCATCGTGTTTCCGCAAGTCATTTATCTTTATATTTCTTTTAATCAAAGGGATTAATTTTAAAAGCCATAACAATATAATCACCCCATTTTGCTTTATACAAGGGGTGATTATATAGTAATATACATTAAAATCAAAGAAATATATAATTACTCGATTGTTTTAATGATTATTTCTCTATAAGAGTAAATTTCCATTTACAGCAGCAGGATTCGTCTGTAATATCAGGATAACAGCTGATGCAGTCACAGACAATTCTTTTATCAATAATTTTAGCAAACTCTGAATATTCAATTATTCCTACAGATTTACATGGATGATAAGGCATATTTTTTCTTAATCTTGCAGTTTGAACCCTGCATTCTAAAGTGCTGTATATCAAAGTATTGTCTTTTATTATAAGTTCATCCCGGTTTATATTGGCATAAAATCTAAGCTTTAACGCTTTTTCTAAGCCTTGCAGACCAGGGTATTCTTCGAGATTAAGAAATTCTTTGACACGTTTTGCTTCAATTGCTGTAAAATGCGTCCACACTTCTTCATCACGGCACATGGCTTCCTGCATACCATATTTATTCTCAAGTGATTGAAACCATAATCCATCCATAGCCAGCCAATTTTTTGAATAAGCTTCAATCAAAGTTATTAGTTCATTTTTTGATAATTTTTGCAGTGTTTCTTTATTTACCATGAGCCGCTCCTTTAATATCTTGTTTTAGAATATACCAAGCAAATGCTGCATTAACAAACTAACAGCACCAATTGCTATCCAGCAGCATAAACCAAGAAATATTGGCTTTCCTCCTGATTTTACAAGCTTGACTATATCCGTGTTAAGCCCTATAGCCGACATAGCCATAACAATAAAGAATTTGCTCAGAGTTTTTAAAAAGCAAAATACTGCTTGTCCTCCGTCATGAATCGTTCCGGATGGAAAGATTGCAAAGAAAATGGTGGTTATGACAGAAGCTAAGACAAAATAGAGGATGAAGAATGGGAAAATCTTTTTTATGCTGACCTTTGTTCCGTCGGCCGACTTTTCCTTTTCCGTTCTCCAAAAGGCAAGCACCAAAGTGATTGGTATTATAGCAAGAGTTCGGGTCAGTTTTACTATTGTTGCTGTGTCTAAGGTATTGCTGCCATGTATACCGTCCCAAGCTGTCGCTGCCGCAGTTACTGATGAGGTATCGTTAACTGCGGTTCCTGCAAACAATCCAAATCCTTCATTAGACAACCCAAGCATGGAACCCAGTGTTGGGAAAATCAATGCGGCTATGATATTAAATAAAAATATAACTGAAATTGACTGCGCTATCTCCTCATCGTTTGCGCCGATAACAGGAGCAGTGGCGGCGATTGCAGAACCGCCGCATATTGATGAACCCACACCTATTAAGGTTGCAATTTTGGGATGTATTTTTAAAGCCTTATATAAAACAAAAGATACGATTAGCGATATTGAAATAGTTGATAAAATAATCGGCAATGACTGAGCTCCGGTTTTTGCTATACTTCCAAGGTTCATACCAAAACCCAATAAAATTACTGCGTATTGAAGTATGCTTTTTGATGTAAATGTGATTCCTGATTGGGACTTTGTTTTATTCTTATAAAATATAGTTATTACCATACCTGCTATTATTGCAAACACAGGTCCTCCCACAATCGGAAATATTAATCCAAGTATGTATGCAGGGATTGCAATTACCAAACAAATCAAAATTCCAAGCCAGTTTTCTTTAACAAAATTCAAGTTTACTCCCCCTTAATTTAGTGTTTATTCTATTGCAGCAGATTTATCATATTCTTTAAATTGCCTTTGCTTTTCAAATACCTCAGGCAGTTTTTTGACCTTTATAAAATATGAAATCATAAACAGCGTGCAGGCGGACAGCCAAGCTATCGGCCCGGATGCGCAGACTCCCAAATATCCATAAAATTCTCCAAACATACCTGTTAGTGTGTTCGCCAGCACGAGTGAAAGAACAATTCGGGCAATAAGCTCAACCGCGCTTCCGCACAGAACTATTCCGGAATTCCCCATTCCCTGAAGACTGTTGCGGTATACAAATAAGAGACCGAGAGCAAAATAAAACACACCTGCTACATAAAAATAGTTTTGAGTATATAATGTCACGCTTTCACGCAAATCTCCGCTGGTTCCTGAATCAATGAATATTCCTGCGATTTGTCTTGAAAAGATTAAAACAAGAGCCACAATTATAACTGTGAATCCCAAAACAAGCAAAGCGCATTTATTGACTCCTTCGCGTATTCTTTTTTCACGCATAGCTCCGTAATTTTGTCCTACAAACGTTGCCATTGTAACCCCGAAAGAAATTTGGGGCTGACTGACGAGCTGCTCAATTTTATTAGCTGCTGTATAGCCGGCAATAACTGTTGAGCCGAATGAGTTTAAAACAGCTTGAACAATCATTACGCCGATAGCAGTAACGGACATTTGAAATGCCATTGGCACTGCAAGCCCTAGATGTCTGAGAGAAAATTTTGAGTCCCACTTAAAATCGCTTTTTTTGAGGTGCAGCTCCGGGAACTTTTTGCCGACGTATAGAAGACAAAGAAGCCCGGAAATAGCTTGAGCTATAATGGTTGCAAGACCGGCTCCGGCAACTCCCATATGAAAGTTTAATATAAATACCAAATCAAGAATTATATTAATAATCGAAGAGATTAAAAGAAAATACAGCGGCGTTCTGCTGTCTCCTAAAGCACGGATAACACAGGATATGTAGTTGTAAAAGACTTGAAATACGATTCCGGCGTATATTACAATAATATAATTATACAAATCGTTTATAATATTATCCGGCGTGTGCATAAACTGCAGAAGCGACCTTGCCGAAAGCATACTGACTGCTGTTAAGACAACAGAAGCCATCGCTGCCAAAATGAGACCTGTGCCAACGCTTCGGCGTACTCCGTCCATGTCATTGGCTCCAAATCTTTGAGCTACTATGATAGAAAGACCATTTGTAAAACCAAGTGCAAAACCCACAATTAAGAATGTAATCGCACCGGCTGCGCCAACTGCCGCAAGGGCTTCAACACTGATAGTCCGCCCAACTATAATGGTGTCAACCATGTTGTAAAGAACTTGAAAGATGTTCCCGATAAGCAGCGGTATGGTAAATTTAATAATGTGTTTGATAGGACTTCCGACAGTCATATCGTTTGTTAAAGCATTTGCCATTTATTTCATTCCCCCTCAATATAATATAATTTTCAAACATATGTCTTATTAATATAACGCTACGAATTTTGTATGTCAACTATAAAACTGTACAAAGTTTCTATAAGTACAAATTTAAAATATTATTGAATAAAAAGACCGTAATAAAAGAAAGAGAATATTTAATTTATCAAGTATTTTAAAGTGCAAAAATGTTGTTAATATCATTTCAAACAATTTAATTTTTTTGTAAATAATCGGATTATGAAGTTGTTGATATAGCTGCTTTTGTAATAAAAATTTTATGCGCTTGCAGGCATTTTAATCACTGCTGATGTATCCAATATAATTAAATATAAATATGCACCGCCAAAAGTAACTTGCTTTTGGGGTGCATATTAAAATATTATGTTTAATTTTTAATTTAAAAATTTATTCTTATAGGCCTGTCTCCGAGAGTGAGCACATCATTATTTTTGATTTCGACCTGATGTTTAAGAGGCTTGCCGTTTAAAAGAGTACCGTTGGTGGAGTTGTTGTCTTCAGCCATAATCTTCTTTCCGTCGCGAATCAGTATACAGTGTACCGAGGAAACCATAGGCTTATTAACTACTACATCACACTGAGGATTTCTGCCTACTAATATTTCATCTTCTATAGTCAGAGTTTTTGTTTTATTGTTTTCAATAATAGTTACGCTTACTTTTATTTCGCCTTTACTGTTATCAGCTTTATTTTTGTCAGTGTTTGAAGATTTATTGTCACTTTTTTCTATAGGCTTAGAAGCTTTGGGTTCAGAACCTTTTTCACTTTTACTTTCTTCATTATCATTAATATCATCTTCTTCGTCAACAGCGTCTTCGCTTTCAATGTCAGAGTCGTTATCTTCTTCAGCGTCTTCAACATCTTCAACATCATTTTCTTCAAGTTCAGGGGTGTTTAAGTGTCTGCTCGATTCCATATTTTTGTAATATAGAATTTCATCAAGTTCATCAGTTTGTTTTTTCTTAGGATTCATAAATAATCCTAAGCAGATTAGAACCATAGCGATAACAAAAAGCGCGCCGGCGATGAGTAATATGTCATTAAGTATATTCATATGGCAGTTCTCCTTTAAAATATTATCGTGATAGCGCTGTAGCTATCTTCCGGCTCATTTTTTTTCACAATTCTAATCATCTTTCTGAGCCATTCAGAGGAAGATTTCGAACGTTTTAAGGTTTTCTCAACCTGGCGCTCAGTAATCTTTTCCCAAAACCCATCGGTGCAAATCAAAACCGCGTCGCCGCTTCTGACGGCGATTGGGTCAATTGTTTCAGCCCCGCACATCGGGTCGGCACCCAAATAAGCGGTAAGCTTGCGCCTTTCAGAACTTTTACGAATTCCCGGAAAACGAAATTCACCTTTACTATGGGCTAAATAAGCTAAAGAATGATCCGGAGTTATATATTGAAGATAATTTTCACTGAGATAATACATTCGGCAGTTTCCGAGATGACCGCTTATCACACAATTCCCATCGGTTAGCACAACAGCGGCGGAAGCTTCATAAGTCTTTTCTTCGCCATTGTTTTTAGACGTGTGCGTAAGTTCCCAAAGTTTTTCATCTGCGTTTTTAAAATAACCGGAGATAGTATCCCGGGTTATATCGGAAGTATTTTTAAAATCAGATAAAACGGAATCAATTACAAGTTCAGAAACCTTGTCCCCGTTTAAACCGCTTAAAGACCCGTCACATACAGCAAAACAACCGCAGCCCCTGTCTTCAAGCATTCCGATATAATCACAGTTTATTTCCATATCGCCCGAATATCGAGCGGATGAAATATCCATAAATCATTCTCCTATCTTTATAATGACTGTATAAACTAATATTTATTATTATAATATTTTATTAGCAAAATAAACCAGTCAATCAAAAACAACATATTCTCATTATACTTTATATTGGATATATTGTCAACACAAAATGCGGTGGTCTAAGCCATATTATTGTTCAGATTGAATAACAAATTAAGACAAAAAAAGACCGGCTGAAGTCCGGTCTTTTTTATATTCTAAATTAAGGCTCCGCGTATCATAGCAGTGAATTAATTTTTTTATAAGTTTTATTCTTCAACTAACTCAACAATTTCAACATTGTCAACGTTAGAAATCGGCGGGATACTTCTTGTTTCTATTGCACTTCTGTTGCCCTTTACCTTAGAGCCTACTGTTAAATCAGCAAGCTTGTAGATTCTTTTGTCATTGCCGCGGGTTATAACAGTGTCGTCATATACCATAAGGGCACGCTCGATTCCGTTGTCATCTATAATTATGCGGTCTTCCTCAACAGCTGTTATAGTACCTTCATATGGTACAGAATCGATTACATTGGGAGCATCTTCACCGTCAGCCTCTCCAGATCTATCGGTTCCGACAGTTTCGATAGAAATAGCGGTTGTCTGAGGCGGAAGGCTAAGAGTCATTGCAGCGCCGTAGCCTATTTTGAGCTCCTGTCCGTCAACAAGTGTGTTAAGGTCAAGTTCCTTATCGCCGTCTTTTAAAATTGTATCTTCGCTTACTCTGACTATTACTTCACCCAATCTTGCATCCTGAACAGACAGAACGCTGTTTTCATCTTCGCCTTTTTCAATAGAGTTTAAGGTAACGTCAGCAGGTTCAACAACTATAACATAGTCGTCTCCGCCTTCGTATACGTCTACGCCTACGAGGTTGGTTAAGAATTCAACAGGTACATAAGTTGTTTCACCGTCAACCAATGAAGGAGCTATTCCGAAAGAAACAGGCATCATTTTTGAGAAATAATAAGAGTCAAGCCCTATATTCATTCCAAACTCCTGAGCGCCTCTTAAACACTGGATTTTCTGGTCTTCTTCATTCCAAACAACTTCAAAGTTTAAGAACTCCATGACATATCTGAGCGGAACCATTTTGTGTCCGTCAACGTTTACAACAGGAACAGCAGGAATGGTAGCTCCGTTGTATGTAACTTCTGACTCAGAACCGTTGTTAACCGCTTCACCGTCAGTTGCTGAAGTAGTTGTATAGTCAAGGTTAGGGTCGGCTGTTTTTTCAGGATAATATTCCGCAAACACAGCAGTGCCGCTTGCAAGAACTCCGGCAGCAACTAATGTAGAAATAATCTTTTTTGTATCTAACTTATAATTTTTCATAATATCCTCCTAATCAATTTACTTAATGTTTTGTTTACAGTACCTTAGACGAAAGATTTTTATAAAAGTTACAGATTTTTATAAATTATTTGTAATTCGTAATATTTACCAAAAAATATATGTAAAATATAGGAAATAAGTATATTTTAAGCATAAAAATACCTGTGCAAATTACAGCACAGGTATTAAAAAGTAGGTTAAGTAGATTATTATATTAATATTGGCTGAAGCTGAATTCCCTTTTGCGCTGCCTCAACCGATTTTGGTATCAGCTTAAAGTCGGAAACCAGCGAGTTTTCTTTTTCTGAGTAATTATCCTGTCCGAATGGGACTATATAAATATTTTTTCTTGAAAGAAGTGTTCCTATGTTTCTTGCGCTGCCGCTGAGACCATCATTTGTGGAAACAGCCACAACTATCGGTTTGTTATTTCTAAGATGGGACTTTGCTGCTAAACACACTGCAGTGTCGGATATCCCGTTTGCTAATTTGGATATGGAATTCCCCGTGCATGGGGCAATCACAAGGACGTCTATAAGTTTTTTAGGTCCTATGGGTTCAACGTCTGTTAGTGCGGTCATAGGTTTTTTGCCGGAAATATCATGGACCGCGTCGTATATTTCCTTTGCTGTTCCAAACCTCGTGTCTGTATTTGCGACTGCCGGTGACAGGATCGGATAAATATCCGCGCCCATATCAGCAAGCTCAGCCATAACGGCAAGCACCTTTTTTATCGTGCAAAATGATCCGGTTAAACCAAACCCTATTTTGACGCCTTTTATCGTTTCGTCCATATAATTCATCACCTCGCTTGCTCATTTAAAATATTATTAATTGTGTCGCGGATTATGTTTCCTGCCGTGAGCGGAGCGGTTTTTCCCGGCAGCGATAACGCCCATATTACATTTCTGCCCAATCGTTTTGCTGACTCAAAGTCCACACCGCCGGGTTTGCTTGCCAAATCAATTATCAGACAGTCTTCACGGAGTTGTCTTAACATACTTCCGTTGATTATCATTTTAGGTACTGTATTAAAAACTACATCGTATTTTCTTGGGTCAGTGAGAGGCTTAGTTATGTCCGCGCCGTTATATCCATAGGCTTTTATATATGCTAAATCACTCTGTTTTCTAACCGCCACAGTAACATTTGTTCCCAGTCCGCTTAGGGTATGACATAAAATCTTTCCTACGCGGCCAAATCCTGTGCATAAACAGTTAGAACCATGCAGAGTGACAGGCAGTTCTTCCATTGCGATTTTAACAGCGCCTTCGGCTGTTGGTATGGCGTTTAAGACGGCAAGTTCCTCACGTTTCATATAGTCCACAACACCAGCGCCGTTTAGATGGGACAAAGCCGTAAGCCTCTCGTCAACTTTCCCAGCTAAAATCAGTTTCTTATCCAAAAGGATAGGGGGCTCGAATAGATCACTGATTTTTATTTTTGTTTCTGATAAAGGAGTATTAATATTCTCGTTATCTAATATTGATGAATATGGAACCGGAAGTACAATAAAGTCAGCATTGTTTACGGCCTGTGCCAGGTCGTTGCAGACAGTAATATTCTTTTTGCCTAAAAGTTCATCACTGTCTATCCCGATAACATTTACTGAATATCCGTCTTTTGCAAATCCAAGTATAACGTAAATCTGCCGTCTGTCGCCGCCGATAAATGCGAAAGTAGAATACTTGCTCATCTTCAACACCTCAATGTATATTATGTTGGTATATGAATTTGGTGAAGATATTTATAATCAAAGTTTTATTTAAAAATTTTCAAATTTTTATATTTTAAATAAACACATAGTATAATATAATTAGGAAATAAAATAATAAGGAATAAAAAATGAAATAAAAAAACGGCCGAGATGTGGTGGATCTCGGCCGGGAGTGTTTCTGCTTGAACTAACCTCAAGCAGAGGGAAATGAAAAAAAGATTGTTTAGTTGTGGTATGAGTATATATTACAGTATTTGTGTGATTTTTGCAATAGAGAAATTTGTTGATATTGCTTAAAAAGATAACTGTGTTTTTGTTAATATTTAACAATTATATACTTTTATACATTGTTAAAACCAAAAGTATATGTAATTAAAATAAGTTTTATACACAAAATACACTTATATATTTAATTTTTTCTATATTCATAATAGTTAAACGTCTGGTTTTGTGCTCTTTTATAGAAAGATAATCTGCTCCAACGTCTGAAAGCACTCCGCATTTTTCAAATTTGCTGCCGGTTTGGTTCCAAAATGCTACGCAAACATTTTTGCCGCAGAAGTTTTGAAGGTATTGTTTTAAAACGGTTGATGAGTTGTTAGAATTCTGAGGAACACTAAAGATTTTCTCAGTGCCGCTCAGCCCGTTTGTTCTAATAATAGCGTCATAAACCGTCTTTTCTTCGCCCTCTGCGTCCGGCGGAAGTATCAGATCATCATAGTTGCACGAATCAATGTTTATATTTAAAGGTTCCATGTTATGTTTGTTTCTGCCTGAACGGCGGTTATTTATAGGTTGTTTCAATTACCATTCCTCCTATCTTAGTAATAGTCTATTCAGAAAAAATAAAAAGTTTACAAAAATATGAATAACATTTATATTTTTGCAAAGAATAGATTTGCAAAACAAAATTTTAAAATTTTATAGGAGGTTTGACAATGTCAAGCAAAAGTAATAATCAAAATAATAACCAGAACAACAATCAGAACAACAATCAGAACAACAATCAGAAACAGAACCAAAATAACAACCAGAACCAGCAGTCTAGCAGACAGAACAACAATCAGAACAATTCAAATTCTAATAACTAATTGCAGAAAAGCATATTTAGGGGCAACAGGTATTGTTGCCCCATTTTTTCATTTATTACTTCTTGTATTTGTGTCCTGTTCCGAGAATAATAACTAAGGGAATTGGGTTAAAGACAAGGAGGTAGATAATATTGCCTTTATTAAGCAGAAAAAGGGTTGGATTTATCATCACTGTTTTTTTTGTTTTTTTGGTATTTTTCGGGATTTCCGCAGAGGCGGAGGAAGACGGAAATGCTGCGGCAGAAAAATTTGTTGTTCCGGGCGGACAAAGCGTTGGGGTTTCTTTGGACCTCAGCGGGGTCTATGTAGACGGGCTGGGTGATGTTGAGACCGAGGGCGGCGCCAGCGCCTCTCCGGCAAAGTCGGCCGGGATAGTGTCGGGGGATATAATCACAGCTATAAATGACGACCCTGTAAAAACTGTTGACGACTTCAGGAAAAAACTGAACACACTTGAAGATACTGAAGAGGTTAAGGTCACATTAAAAACAAGCCAGGGAACAGAAGAGACTAAAAGCGTTGTTCCTGTTAGAGCGTCAGAAGACGGTTCTATGAAAATAGGCGTTTGGGTTAAAGACGCGGCTTCAGGTGTAGGAACCATAACCTACTATGACCCGCAGACAAAGGAATTTGCCGCTGTCGGTCATAGCATTAGCAACGTTAACGCCGGTATTGCTTCAGGTGAAATAACAGGAGATATTTTTAAGTCCGAAATAGTAGGCGTGAGACGGGGAGAATCAGGAACCCCGGGCGAGCTTATTGGAGTTTATTCAGAAAATAAGCTTAAAATAGGAGCCATTAGCCAAAGCAACGAATTTGGAATCGTGGGAACCGTTTCAAATCCCGAAAATCTGAACTCTATGCGCCAGCCTATTCCGATAGGCGGCAGGGACTCAGTTTCTTTGGGTGAAGCGATTATATGTTCTAACGTTGAAGGAACAAAAATCCAAGAATTTACTATTGAAATAGTAGAGATTAATCAGAACAGCGATTGCGGCAAAGATATTGTTTTTAAAGTTACAGACGAAAGCTTAATTCAAAAAACCGGAGGTATAGTTCGGGGAATGAGCGGAAGCCCGATAATACAAAACGACAAAATAATCGGTTCTGTGACACATGTCTTGGTCAACGAGCCGACAATGGGCTACGGAATTTTTATTGAAAATATGCAAAAATAATTTAAAAAGGGTGATTTTTTCACCCTTTTTTACAGAATTGCCAATTTTTGGCGGTTATTTTGTCGAATGGGTTGACAACAAAAGGGAAATTCACTATAATTTGAATATCGAATGTTACCAAATTATGGCAAAAATGTTACAAAGAAATTACGACAGCGTTTTTCGACACTTTTGTCTATGGTAAATATTTATAAAAATTTATAAAAATTTAATCACATAGGGAGAAAAGAAATGGAAATTAATCAAAAAATCAAAGTAGCAGTAGCAGATTTCGACAGGGAGTTCGCAGACGGATTGTGCGAGTATATGAGACAGACTACAAAAATTGACGTGGTGGGTTGTGCGTATGACGGGTTGGAAGTTCCGGGTTTGGTAAAGAATAATGACGTAGATGTTTTGGTAATGGATTTGGTGCTGCCGACCATAGACGGAATAGGAGTTCTTGAGAGAATCAACAGAATGCAGCTGAATAAACGTCCTCATGTTCTGATAGTAAGCTCAGTCTTGAACGAGACTGTAACGTCATATTCCAATTCATACGGCGTTGAATATTGTATGTTGAAGCCTGTCAACTATGATGCGCTGATTGACAGAATCACAATGATGGCGGCTCCGATAACCACAGGCGAAGATGTAATGCAGAACTGGAAGGTGAACACAAAAAAGTTTGACTATGCACAGGTAGAAGCAATGGTGACAAACGTTATACATGAGATAGGCATACCGGCGCATATAAAGGGATACCAATACATAAGAAGGGCAATAATGATGGCGATATATGATTTGGATATAATGAACTCTGTAACCAAAGAATTATATCCAACCATAGCGGAGAACTTCAGCACAACGTCGAGCAGAGTTGAAAGAGCGATAAGACATGCGATAGAGCTGGCGTGGGACAGAGGTGACATGGACACCTTAAACAACGTGTTCGGTTACACGGTGTCACAAATAAAAGGAAAGCCGACAAATTCAGAATTTATAGCAATGATAGCAGACAAATTAAGACTTCAGCTTAAGAATGCTTCTTAAGATTTTATAATTAATTTTTTAATTTTACTAAGAATAATAGGTACAAAAAATGACCGAAAAATAAAACACAAAAATTTTGTATTTTATTTCAGGTCATTTTTTATTGCCATTTTTATTATGTAGTATTACAAATTTGATTTAATCGTCTTCCCCAAAGGGCAAGACGATCTCGCCCGGGCTCGGCGGGCGAAACAGGGCCTGGCGCAGCAAAGTAAGCAATTATAAATTAATTAAGCGGATTAGAGATAAAATTAAATATACCCGCGACTGCGCGCCTAACGAGGAGGACTTTGTCCTCCCTACCGATGCTTGCTAAGCAGCTTCTAGTTTTGTGCTTTAAGCTAAAACTTTTTTGCCATACGTCAGATTTTAATATATTTATACAATTTCCCCTTTTCTCAGCTTTGTATAAAATACTTTTATATAAGTCGGCAAATTATTATACTCATTATTAATGTTTGTAAGCTGCTGATATGTAATATTATGGCTTTTAAGCAAATTTTCAAAATCCGCTTTATCCTGTTTTACTTTCTTTTCTATTTTTTTGTTTAACGCAGCATTATATCCTTTAAGCTCTGACATCAAATCATATACAGTTTTATCCTCATCAATCTTTATACAGAAATTTTCTGTATCTTCAAAAGTTTTAAACTGATATAACAGTATCGAATGCAGTTTTGTATGTCTGTATCTGTCCCGTATGTATATACTGAATGGATTCTCTGATACATCGTAGCCATACCAGCTATGGTCTTTTACAATGCAGATAGAATACTCCTTCCGTTTTATAAAGTCGTTTTTTGCCAAGTAGTCGTGGGCAATCATGTTTACATAATCCATTTTTTCTCTCCTTATATATTTGTTTCCGGTCTCCGCAGCTAAGATATAGTTTTGGAGCCGGTTTTTAATTTTTTTGCGTGGTTATTGAGATATTGGTTCCATCGCTTTCCATAATAATATCGCCGTTTAAATCTGTTCGAAAAACTTCTGAGCCCTCGTCTGACAGACGGCTCAGAACAGCTTCTGACGGGTGACCGTAACTGTTTTTCTTTCCCACTGATATAACCGAATATTTTGGCATTACCTCACGCAGGAATACATACGACGTTGAAGTTTCAGAACCGTGGTGACCCACTTTCAGAACATCGGCTCTGAGATTACAGCCCTGTTCTATAATATTTTGCTCCTCTTCGCGCTCAGCGTCCCCGGTGAATAGAAATGATGTGTTGCCGAAAGTGATTTTACAGATAATAGAAGTATTATTCATATTGCTTGAGCCTAAGCCGGCAGGGACAAAGAATTCTACTGTGCAGCCGCCGAATGAAATTGTATCCCCGGATTGGGGATGAATTATTTCCAATCCCTGTTCGGCGGCCTTAGTTTTAAAGTTATTATATGCTTTGCTGGTGCTTTCTTTTTTGGGGGCAAAGACGTTTTTGACTTCCATAGTGGAGAGAGGGGCGGATAGACCGCCGACGTGGTCCTCATGGGCGTGGGAGCAAATCATATAATCTATTGAAGTTACGTTTAGCTTTTTAAGATAAGAGAATAACAGACTGCTGTCGGCGGCGTTACCGCCGTCAATAAGCATAGACTCTCCTCCGCAGAGGAGAAGTGCGCAGTCCGCCTGACCGACATCGATAAAATGCACGGATAATTTATCCGATGAATCAACAGACAAATTATCTGCATAAAAAGAAGCTGCAGGCGTTGGCTCAGATAATTCAGGCCGGATAAATTCTGAGTTTTGGCAACAGCTGGTTATTAAGAATATAGATAATAAAATACTAATTAATAAAGAATATTTTTTCATAGATATATCCGCAAAAGTAAGTGAAAAATAAAAGTATTTATAAAATATAAATATATGGAATATTAGGATACAGAACTATGTAATATTTCTTATAGACATATTTACTAACGATTTTATAGTAAATGGAGTTGTCTCGCTTAGTTTTGCGAGACCTTTTACATTACTGACTGCTATATTAAAATTATGTGATGGATTTTTCATATTAGAGGAAGTATAAATTTTTAAATCATTTGTTCTAATTAATTCTGATATGCAAAAATTTAAAATATCAGAAACAGAAGCATCGTAAGTTAAAGAAGCTTCTTCTAAAAAGTTATATAAATCATCCTCAATTTCATAAGTTTTGCGTATTCTTTTTTCTCTTTTAGAGAATTTATTATTTAAAAATTTATTATTCATCTTTTGCTACACCCCTCATATGACCCAATATTACAATATTTTCAAAATTAATTTAACTACCGTCAATACAATAATATATAAGAAATATTTCTACATATCAGAATGTATATTATGAATAATTTACTAGATAAATTTTACACAGTAGTTATGTAAATTTTGTTTACTAATGTTGTTATATAATGTCAATCTCATAATATTATTTGAAAATATTAAGCAACATTAATATATAATAAAATTAAGTAATATGTTGACCACAATATTGGTCAAAATAAAAAAGTTATATAGCAAGCATCGGTAGGGCAGACGTAGTCTGCCACGTAAGGCGCGCAGTCGTGGAAATAAATAATATAATAAATATCATTTCAGCAAAATACATTTAATTAATCTTATAATTACTTACTTTGTTGCGCCAGACCCAGTTTCGCCCGCCGAGCCCGGGCGAGATCGTCGTCCCCTACGGGGAAGCCGATTGTTGAGCTACAACATTATAAATGTGACATTGGCAGGACAACATATGAAAAATATGAAAGCGGAGAGTTAAATATTCGCATTAGTGTGTTAGTAGCATTGCGAGAGATATATGATTGCAAATATGATGATTTTTTTGAAGGATTAGTAGCAGAAAGAATAGATAGTTAGTTTTTTATATATTTCATAACAAAAAAACGGATTATATAGCAAGCATCGGTAGGGCAGACGTAGTCTGCCACGTAAGGCGCGCAGTCGCGGAAATATGTAATATAATAAATATCATTTCAGCAAAAAATTATTTAATTATTTTTATAATTACTTACTTTGTTGCGCCAGGCCCAGTTTCGCCCGCCGAGCCTGGGCGAGATCGTCGTCCCCTCCGGGGAAGCCGATTAAAATAAAAACATAATAGATTAAAAAATGACCTTGACATTTAGAAAAAAAATGATATAATAAAAGCAGATAAAAGGTAACCGTTAAACGGTCAGCCAAAAATTGTGATTTTAAAGTAACCGCAATCCTTGGGGGAGGGCGGTTACTTTTTTATTGATTCAATGAGAGTAATGAAAACAATCATAAAAATAATTATGTAAACATACTCCATATAAATCACCCCCTTTCTATCACTAAGTAAGTGATAGAGGGAGGCTAACCGTCCTACAATTTCCTTTTACCTGCTGGATATAATTATATATGTAATATTGAATAAAGTCAAATTAAAAGTATTTTACATAAAAGCATTAATAGACTAAAAAATGACCTTGACAATTAGAAAAAAAATGATATAATAAAAGCAATTTAAAGGAAGCTCTCTTCGACAGGCTCAGAGGCAGCTCTGAACCCGCAAGCAAGCTTGCTGATTAAAGATAAAAGGTAACCGTTAAACGGTTAGCCGAGTTTAGTTATTTTAATAACCGTGACCCAGGCAAAGGCGCGGTTATTTTTTTTATTGATTCAATCATACATGTAAAAACAATCATAAAAATGATTATGTACATATAATCCATGTGAATCACCTCTTTTCTGTCATTAAGTAAATGACAATAGAGGTTAACCGTCCTTCAATTTTCTTTTATCTTCAATCAGCAAGCTTGCTTGCGGGTTCAAAGCTGCCTCTGAGCCTGTCGAAGAGAGCTTCCTTTAAATTGCTAAATATAATATTATATTTGATTTATCGAATAAAGTCAAATTATAAGTTTTTTACATAAAACATATAATATATAAAAATGACCTTGACAATTTATAAAAAAATGATATAATAAAAACAGATAAAAGGTAACCGTTAAACGGTTAGCCAAGAGTAAAGTTAAAAAGTAACTGCTATCCTAGCTAAGAGGGCGGTTACTTTTTTATTGATTCAATGAGAGTAATGAAAACAATCATAAAAATAATTATGTAAACATACTCCATACAAATCACCCCCTTTCTATCACTAAATAAGTGATATAGGGAGGCTAACCGTCCTACAATTTCCTTTTACCTGCTTCTATAATATTATATTTGATTTATCGAATAAAGTCAAATTAAAAGTATTTTATATAAAAGCATATAAAAGACGAAAAATGACCTTGACATTTATGAAAAAAATGATATAATAAAAACAGATAAAAGGTAACCGTTAAACGGTTAGCCCAAAGTTTTGGTTTTAGTAACCGCGTTCCTTGGAGTAAGGGCGGTTACTTTTTTATTGATTCAATGAGAGTTATGAAAACAATCATAAAAATAATTATGTAAACATACTCCATACAAATCACCCCCTTTCTATCACTAAATAAGTGATATAGGGAGGCTAACCGTCCTACAATTTCCTTTTACCTGCTTCTATAATATTATATTTGATTTATCGAATAAAGTCAAATTAAAAGTATTTTACATAAAGACATATAATAGATAAAAATGACCTTGACAACTTTAAAAAAAATGATATAATAAAAGTAGGTAAGAGGTAACCGCTAAACGGTTAGCCGAGAATTGGGGTTTTAAAGTAACCGCGTTCCTTGGGGTAAGGGCGGTTACTTTTTTATTGACTCAATTAGAGTGATGAAAACAATCATAAAAATAATTATGTTCATATAATCCATGTGAATCATCTCCTTTCTGTCATTAAATAAATGACAACAAAGGCTAACCATTTTTAATTTTCTTTTATCTTTATTCAGCAAGCTTGCTTGCAGTTTAAAGCTGTCTTTGAATAATATTAAATGAAATTTTAAAAATATATTTAACTATTTAAACTTCTCACCTCGCTGCTGTGCAGAATTCGGTTCCTATGTTTTGCCCGAACTTTGGGCGGCTTTCCATTTCGGAAAGCCGCTTTTTTATATGAAAATTAATGTTTTTTAAATTAATCAATTCTTTTACACTTTCGTCATAATTTTTTCATATCTTCCGTATATAATGTTAAACATAGCAAGGAGATAGAAAACTTGTTTATTTTCAAACAGTTAAATTTTTTATATATTATATAGGAGGTATCAGTATGGACGAGTTCAAAAAAGAGTTTGATATGACTTCAGGCGACGGAGCAGAAAATTCCGGAACAGAAAAATCCGGAACAGAAAATTCTGTGACCGAAAATAATAATGATAATTCAAAGAGTGAGCAAACGGCGGCGTTTGAAATGAACGAAGCCTCAACTACTCAGGAAAATATACCAAGTCAGGCGGAAGCTAAAATAGAAATCAGTGACAAGACAGAAAATACAGCTTCTTCAACTGAAACAGCTTCATATAGTTACAGCGGTTCGGCTTTGGGCGGCAACGCACGTGAATCTTTTAATCAAAACAGCCAGTATTCGGGAACAAATTACCAGAACCAAAACAGTCAGAGCCAATCGGCAAACACCTCATATAACACCCAGGGTTCAACTTCTTATCAAAGCGGACCTTACAGCAATCAGGCTTATAATAACGGATTTAATGCCGCATACAAGTCAAACGGGAACGGAAACCCCGGAGTTCCGTATAATGAACATATAAACAAGAAAAAAACCGATAAGAAATCAGTCAGATATGTTGCGGCACTTTTGGCGGCGGCGGTTCTCAATTTAGCGGTTTTGGGCGGCGCGTTTGCTCTCGGTCACTCGTTTGGTTCAAAGAGCGGAACGGCGACAAACAAAACCACTTTATCAGAACAGCTTAAAACCGACGACGGACAGTCTAGCGGAGGAAGCACAGGCGGAGCCACAAGCACCGCTTCAACCACAGGAAGCAAAGACACAACAGAGATAGCAAAGGAAGTCGGCCCGGCTGTTGTCGGAATAAAGAGCACGGTTCAGGGGCAGATGAGTTTGTTCGGCGGATACAGCACATCAGAAGCACAGGGGTCAGGCATAATTATCAGCGCCGATGGATATATTGTAACAAACAACCATGTTGTTGCTGATTCAAGTTCTGTATCTGTTCAGCTCAACACCGGTTCTGAATATGCGGCAAAGGTTATCGGCGCGGATGACCAAACCGACCTTGCAGTTATAAAAATAGAGCCGACAGAAGAACTCACAGTAGCGAACCTCGGCGATTCTACAAAAGTAGAGGTAGGAGAGACGGCTATCGCAATAGGTAACCCAATGGGTCTTGAGTTCTTTGGAAGCGTAACACAGGGAATAGTTAGTGCGGTTAACAGAACTGTTCAGGTTGACAACAGAACAATGAATCTTATTCAGACCGACGCTGCTATTAATTCAGGAAATTCAGGCGGAGCGCTTGTTAATTCCAAAGGCGAGGTTATAGGCATCAACGCGGTTAAAGTAACAACTACCGGTGTAGAGGGTATGGGATTTGCTATCCCGATTTCAGAGGCAAAGCCTATTATATCCGACCTTCTTGATTACGGTTATGTTAAGGGAAGACCGGTTATAGGATTGTCAACACGTGACGTATCGGCGTATATGGCTCAGCAGTATGGATGGCCTCAGGGCGCGCAGATTATGTCTGTAACAACGGATAATGCAAGAAACGCAGGATTACAGCAGGGTGATATTATCACCAAGATAGATGATAAGACCATATCTAAAGGCTCAGACCTAACTGAGTATAAAGATACAAAGTCACCTGGAGATACGGTTAAGCTGGAAGTTTATAAGTATGCTACGGGCAAGACTGAGTCTGTTTCAGTAGTTTTGAGCGAGCAGATTCCTGAATAATATACTGTTATCAAATTCGGTTAACGGAGAAATCGTAATCCGATTATATATACGGCAGGATGGCGCGGCGGAAGCGGTGCCGTTTCTGCCGTATACTTGTCTGTTAATTGAATTATGTAGTATTGTATATAAAAGATAGATTGTCAAATAGATTATTGGACATAATTGTTTATTGATTTTAATGCAAACTGAGTGTATAATGGTATTTGAATTGAATAAGAATAAAAAATTTTTTTGAAAGCAGGATGTTTATATGGTCAATGCTGATAACAATCTTTACAATGAGTTTTTGGAAATTGTTGAGGATTTGATTTATACACCCGAGTTTAGAAAATTAGACGAGTGCAGTCATCATTACGGCGTTAGCAGGATGCAGCACTGTATAAATGTAGCATATTATAGTTTTGTTGTTTGCAAGAAGTTAAAGCTTGATTACGTTGCCGCTGCCAGGGCAGGATTGCTTCATGATTTGTTTTACTACGATTGGCAGGGGTCGGGGCTCGGAGTTGCAAAACATGCGTTTCTGCACTCCAGTATCGCTCTTGAAAATGCGGAGCAGTTAACAGAGTTATCACCGCTTGAACGCGATATAATTAAAAATCACATGTGGCTGTGCGGCAAGATGTGGCCCCGTCACAGAGAGAGTTATATTGTTTCGGTGGCTGACAAGGTTTGCGCGGTATGGGAAGCCGGATATGGAGTTAAGCGCAAGGTAGCCTGCGTTATGGCTGAGTAAGAAATATGGTTAAGGAAGATTTAAATCAAAAGAGACATGAAATTCAGAAAGAAGAACTTGAGATTTATAACTTAAATGAAAAGATAGTAGATAAAATGTCGGGCTCGGATTCTGAAAATATTAAAAAGAAATTTTTGGTTTACCAGGTATTATTTTGTCTGATGGCAGTTTTCAGCTTTTTGATATTAATAAATCAGTTTCTTGGAAATATAAGTTACATAAAGCAGCCCGTGTGGCTGATAATTGAAGCGGCTTTATGGCTGATTTTTCTCGCTGATTATATTGTTCGGCTGGTGATTTCCGATGACAAAAAGCAGTTTTTTACACGGAATATATTAGATTTTTTGGCTGTTCTGCCTTTGCCCGGGTTTAGAGTTTTCAGGATTTTCACTCTGTTCAGGATGATGTTTGCCGTGAAAAGGGTGCTTAGAGCAGTACACATAGTTATGAATTCAAACGGATTTTTATATCTTTTAGGGGCAGTTGTGGTGTGGATGCTGATAGGCTCCGCATTTTTGTATCATTTTGAAAACGGTATAACGATGAATTCATACTTTGACGCGTTATGGTGCAGTATTGTGACGGTATGTACTGTCGGATACGGCGACGTGGCGCCCATAACTGCAGGAGGAAGAGTTGTTGCAGTGCTGTTGATGATGACAGGTATAGGAAGTATAGGAATGGTGACCAGCAACATTACAGCATATTTTGTTGTCAGGGCAAAGAAACGCCGTGTAGTGATTGACAAAAATCAAATTTTAGATTTAAGCATGGTATCAAAGGAAAAATATGAAAAGATTGCCGATTACGCAAAATATGTTCTGCAGCAGGATAATAAAGATATAGATTAGAAAAATATAAAATTAAGTTATGAGAGGAGAAAAACTTATGAAAAAGTTAATGGCAATAGTGCTGACAGGAGTTTTAGCGGTGAGCGTTTTGGCTGCCTGTGGAAACACGGATAAGGATAATGCTGAACCAACCAAAGCGCCTGTATCAAACTCTGTAAAATCTGAAGAGGATAAGGCAACTGCAAAGCCCGACACTGATAAGAAAACAGATTCAGACAAGGACAGCAGTTCGGAGGAAGGAAATACTTCCGGTGACAAAGATGATGTTAAGGCAAAAGCCGGAGACAAAGAAGATGCGGACGCAACAGCCCCCCCTAAACTTCAGACAGCAGATGAAGCCGCTAACGACACTACTACTATTGATAAAGAGATAGCGGATATTGAACAGCTGATTATTGACGGAAACTATGACGATGCGTTAATGCAGATTAAGGCTCTTAACACAAAAAATCTAACTGACGCGGAAAAAGAGAAAGTTCAGGAGTATTACGAGAAAATAGAAGATTATATTTCAAACGGACTTACTGACTAGCAATAACCAATGAGGCTGTAAAAAATTATAATCCAGCCGTAATATAGAATAATAAATCATAAAAAGACCATTGTATTAGACTATAACAAGCCTCTTACAATGGTTTTTTTGTAAGGATTTTTATAGCGCCATTTTAATTATAAACACAATTGGATTTCTATAAAAAGAATAAAATATTTAAAACATTAAGTTTAAGATTTAGGTAGAATTTTTTATTTAAATTTTAAAATAGTTTTTGGTTGTAACTTTTTATTACTAGAACTTTTTTAGGTTGTTTTTAATAAGAATATGTGAATGCTGCAATAAATTGGATAGAAATTTTAAAGTCATAATATGATAAAAAAATATTCATATTATAGAAAAATGCGGTTTTGCAAGCGTAGGTAGGTGCGACTGTACCCCCGCCTTACAGGAGTGTGTTATACAAACTGCCTTGTTTTCATTAACTGAAAAGTCAATAAAAGACTAGACAAAAATTTATAGGTGTTTCTTGGTGAACATCGGCAGGGTATGCGTAAGCACACCTCGTTAGGTGAGCTGTCATCTCACGCGTAGCGTGAACATACTTATAACAAGTTTGTCGTAATCCTTTTTAATAATAAATTTTAAAATTTCTATTCAATTTATTGCAGACTATCCAAACATGATTGGATTTCTGAAAAAGGAAAGAAAATTTATAACATTGGATTTCAGATTTAAGAAAGATATTTAGTTTATTATGTTTTAAATAGAAATTGTTGGGTATACTCTGATTGTTAATTGAATTATTATTAGTTATATTTATTCTGTAAATAAAATAAATTCATAACAAAAATTCAGCTGAAATATTTCTATTTGGCTAATTAAGACTAAAGAAAGAATGTATATGTATAATAAGTATATCATACGTATGTATAATTAAAAAATAGTAACTAAATTTAGCGTAAAATAGAATATATTTAAATTATTAAGTGATAGTATTTTTTGTCGAAATTGATTTTTTGGGAAATTTATAAAATTTTCCTTGACAAGTAACAATGGTTGTGATACAATCTGTACATAGGTCATGATTCTCATCCTGTGAATCAATGACAGAAATTTTAGGAGGTATTGTAATATGACAGGAAAAGTTAAATGGTTTAATGCAGAAAAAGGATTCGGTTTCATCGAAGGCGAAGACGGAAAGGACGTATTCGTTCATTTCTCTGCTATAACTATGGATGGTTACAAAACACTTGATGAAGGTGTTGCAGTTGAGTTTGACGTTATCGAAGGTGCTAAAGGTCCGCAGGCTGTTGACGTAAAGCTTGCGTAGTCTTTTAATATATTTTGATTGACTGAAAGATTAACTAAGAAATTATAGCTGCTCCTGCCGGGGCGGCTATTTTTTAAGATTTAAAACAAATGATAAAGTAAAATAAATTATAGTTGGAGGAATACTTATGGACAAGCTGATTAAAGCGATTACTAAAGATGGCTTTCTAAGAGTATACGCGGTAGAAACTACTGAAACTGTTAACGCAGCTCAAAAATTTCACACGCTTTCCCCGGTCTGCTGTGCCGCTCTTGGCAGGCTGATGACTGCCGGGCTGATGATGGGCGCCATGCTTAAAGGAAAAGAACCGTCGCTGACCCTGCAGGTTAAAGGTGACGGCCCAATCGGAATGATGGCGTCTGTATCCGATTCTATGGGTAATGTGAAAGGTTACTGTGCTAACCCGGTTGTTGATATTCCTTTGAGAGAGGATGGAAAGCTGGATGTTGGGACTGCTGTCGGTCAGGGGATGCTTGGGGTTATAAAGGATCTCAAAATGAGAGAGCCGTATATTGGTCAGGTTCCTCTCCAAACCGGAGAAATTGGGGACGATATTGCTTTTTATTATATGCAGTCGGAGCAGACTCCGAGCGTTGTTGCTCTTGGGGTGCTTGTGGATCGTGATTATTCCGTAAAGTGCGCCGGAGGGTATATTATTCAGGTGATGCCGGAATGTGACGACGCGACGCTTACAAAACTTGAAAATTCTATTCAGGGGCTTATGTCTGTAACCGAAATGCTGGATAAGGGTATGAGCGTCGAAGAAATGCTGAAATATGTTATGCTTGGGTTTGATATTGAGATATTGGAAACCATGGATGTTGGGTATAAGTGCGACTGTTCAAAAGAGAGAATGGAAAGGGCGATTATTTCTTTGGGCAAAGGTCAGATTCAGAGTATAATTGATGAGACCGGCGAGGCTGAAATATGCTGTCATTTCTGCGATAGACGGTACACATTCGGAGAAGAGGATTTGAAAAAATTTCTTGAAACGGCTAAATAAATATACCTTAAATCATTTGACAATGAAAAATCCTTGTGCTATAATTTACCTATTAATATATGTGAATATATTTGCAAATATAATTTTAGGAGGTTTTTGAAATGGGTATTTCAGAGAAGTTTACATTAAAAGATAAAGTTGCTCTGGTTACAGGCGCTTCTTATGGTATTGGCTATGCTATTGCCAGCGGATTTGCCGATATGGGCGCTAAGATTGTTTTCTGTGATATTAAGCAGGAGTTCGTGGACAAGGGTCTCGCTGCATATAGTGCTGACGGGATTGACGCTAAGGGTTACGTTTGCGACGTAACTGACGAAGCTGCTGTTCAGGAAATGGTAAAGAAAATTGAAGCAGAAGTTGGCGTTATTGATATTCTTGTTAATAATGCTGGTATAATCAAGCGTATACCTATGTGCGATATGACAGCTGAGGAGTTCAGACAGGTTATTGATGTTGACCTTAACGCTCCTTTCATTGTGTCAAAGGCTGTTATTCCAAGCATGATTAAAAAGGGTGCCGGTAAGATTATCAATATCTGTTCTATGATGAGTGAGCTCGGCCGTGAAACTGTATCAGCTTATGCTGCTGCTAAGGGCGGACTTAAGATGCTTACCAGAAACATTTGTTCAGAGTACGGCGAGTACAATATCCAGTGTAATGGTATTGGGCCCGGATATATTGCTACACCTCAGACTGCTCCGCTTAGAGAGAAGCAGCCGGACGGTTCAAGACATCCGTTTGACCAATTCATTATCTCTAAGACGCCTGCTGCTCGTTGGGGAAATCCTGAAGACCTTCAGGGACCTGCCGCTTTCTTGGCTAGTGAAGCTTCAGATTTTGTTAACGGACATATTCTTTATGTTGACGGCGGTATCTTGGCTTACATCGGCAAACAGCCGTAAACCGAAATTTGAATATTTTTTGAGAGACGTTTATCGTCTCTCTTTTTTTATGTATGGTAATATTTCGTTTGAAAATAAAGATTGTTAAAAAAATATTTATTTATCTAATATAAAAATAAAAATTTGAACTCGACTGATATTATAAAATGCTGTATACTAAAACTCATAGTGTGTATTTTTGAAATTATGACGGAGGATTGTTTTATGTTTGTGGGAAAATTAAAAAGACGTATTGTGAAATCAGTTCTTGGATTACTTGCCATTATCTGTGTGGTGTCAGTTATGGCAATGTCTGTTACTGTTTCAGCTGAGGAGAATTTATTGGCATTTCCCGGCGCCGTAGGCGGAGGAAAGTATACCACAGGAGCCAGAGGAGACAGCAATATTTCAGTATACCATGTTACAAATTTGAATAAGAGCGGAGCAGGTTCATTTGCTGACGCTGTTTCACAGTCAGGCAGAATTATTGTTTTTGATGTCAGCGGAACGATTGAAATCAGCGGAACGCTGAAAATTAAGAAAAGCAATCTAACTATTTTAGGTCAAACAGCGCCCGGAGACGGTGTGACTATTTCAGGCGGGGATTTACTTCTTGACAGTGGAGTTGAAAACGTAATTATAAGATATCTGCGCGTTCGCCCTACTGATAAAAACGGCGGCGAACCTGATGGTCTAGGCGGAAGATATAATAAAAATATAATCTTTGACCACTGCAGTCTTTCATGGTCGGTTGACGAGCTTATTACTTTATACGCCGGTTCGACCGAGGACACAAAGAATCAGACAGGAAGAAATATTACAGTTCAGAATATTATAGCTTCTGAAAGCCTGGCTATGTCAAGCCACGTTAAAGGCAAACATGGATACGGCGGTATCATCGGCGGAACGAACTATACATTTTATAATAACTTAATGGCTCATCACGACAGCCGTTCACCAAGATTGGACAGAGAGCTGGGGTCTACTGATATTGCCAATAATATAATTTATAACTGGGGACAGACAAATTCACTCTATGGAGCGGAATCATACTCAATACATAATAAAACGCAAACGCCTTCAAATGTAAATATAGTCAGCAATTATTATATGTATGGACCGAGTACTAAGAGCAATCTGAGAACACGAATTTTTGACGTTTCTAATGACGCAAAGGTTAAGCCGTACTCTAATTTTTATGTTAACGGCAACTATGTTTTCGGAAGCCAGCTTGTGACAGCAGATAATAAAAAAGGTTTGAATAATAGTTCGCTTGCAACTGTATTAGAATCACCGGTTGATATGGGCGAATATTCTGTGCCTTACTCAACTCCTGAGGAAGCATATGATAAGATTTTATCTGACGCAGGAGCTTCTCTGCCAAAAAGAGACGCTATCGATGCAAGAATTGTTGACGATGTTAAGCATCAGACAGGAAGAATTATTAATAATGCGGATGAGATAGCCGGGTTGATACCGACAGAAGAAATTCACAGAACTTTTGAGATACCTGAGGACTGGAAAGCTGAAAACAATATGGGCAGCGCTTCTGAAACCGATATAGTGGAAAATGGGAAATATAAGGGATATACCTGGATAGAAGCATATGTAAATGACTGGACAGCCAAAGCTTCTAAGCCTGCTAATCCCGAGATTGTCGTTATGTCTCCGGCTATTGCGTCTGTAAATAAAACGGTTAATGGGCTTACTGTAAATAATGGAAATTGGACTGTTGTTGAGGATACTGAAACCGTTAATTATCATGCGGCAGCTACGCCGGTTCAGGGGACTGAAATAACAAAATTTGAACTTTACGATAAAAATCAATTGCTGAAAACTTATAACTCGGCTGAAATTAATGATGATATATCTTTAGAGCCGGGAGTACATCACTTGACCAGCCGTGCTTATAATTCTAATGGAGAAAAGACACAGAGCACAACAGCTATAGTATATGTTGTCGGAACAGCCGAACCCGGAAGCTTTTCATATACGCAGATAGGAAAGAACTGTTCTTTCAATAATCTAGCCAGCGCAACTATGGATAATAACGGTGTTTATACTATTTCGGGTTCCGGGCAGATAACTACAAACAGCTCGGATAAGTGCGCATATATGTATAAAGAAGTCAAGGGAGATTTTGATATTATTGTCAAAGTAAAGGAGATACCTAAGTTTGAAAATAAACAGGTTTCGGGAATTATGCTTCGTGAGAGTTTGGAGCCAAACTCCAGGATGCTTATGCTGGCTGATGGCTGGGAAAAGTACGGAGAAAATGTAAGCGTATTTGTCAGAAACAAAGCCGGAAGTTCATCAACCAGAAGTTATTTCAAAAATGCTTCCGGAAGCGAACTTGTAAACGGTGATAAGTACGATACCGGTGCAGCCGAGTATCACCTGCCTAAGTATTTGAGAATGAAACGAAGCGGCGATAAACTTACAATGTCGGTTTCGGACAGCGGAATAGACTTTACTGATAATCCGCGGCAGCCTATGAGTTTTACAATTGACGGTCTATCTGATACTGTTTATTTAGGAATTGCGAATGATTCAGCTCAAGGAACAAGTGTTAAGGAATATTACTCAATGGCAAAATATAGTGATATTTCTATTAACGGCGTCAGCGATGTTCAGAGTCAGGAGTCTAAGGTTCCTTTCCTTGATGAGGAGTTTGACTTAAATAATTGGTATGGAGAATATGTTTTTAACGATGATAAAAGGTCAGAACCAATATCAGGAAACAGCGGTTACCTTTTGTCAACTTGGTCAAACGCCAACAGGAATTTTACTGCTCAGTCAAAAGGTATAGTAACCGCGTCATTTGACTTCTTAGAATATGGAGATAACAATAAAATAGGCAGCGCTGAATTTATTTTGAGAGGAACAAATGCGGATAATGAACTTAAAGAGATGATAAAAGTTATAGCTGAGAGAGATCAAACGTTTAAAATAGGCGATAAATCTATCGGTGATTTAGTTCTTGATATGGATGTTTGGTATAATGTCAGCATTGAATTGAATTTCTTTACCGGGAAGGCAAAGGTTTCTGTATATCCTTATACGGAGTATGACAGCGCAGAAGGAAAATATATTATATCTGAAAATGGAGCTGAGGCCGAGACTGATTTTGATAAATCTTATTTATTGAGAGGAATACGCTTTGTTAGAAACGGCGGAACAATGAAGTATTATGATAATGTTTCCGTCAGCGCTGAAAGGAATGAATCGTACGTTAAAGAGAATAATGGCAAAATGGATGTATTTGCTATGGAAGATGCAAAAATATATGTTGCTTGGTATGATAAGGATGGAGTTTTAATAAATGTTGAGACTTATGATATAACTCAGAATGAGGAAATGGAGTTTGACTTGCCAAAATTGACTAACGGTGTTTCAGAGAAAGCGGAAGTTTTCCTTTGGAATAATAATCAGGAGCCGTTATGTGAGCAGTTGACTGTAGAGTAAGTAATATAATATTTATAGAATTGAAGTGCTGATAATGAAAACTAAGTTAAAAATTTGTGCTGCTGCACTGCTGGCGTCGGTTGCGATAGGCGCAACAGTATATGCCGCTAATTTGACAAAGAAAATAGACGTCCTTTATGATGATATAAGAATATCGTCAAATAATATTGAGTTTATGCCGGTTGATGAGCAGGGTAGTCAGGTGGAACCTTTTATTTATGAGGGAACCACATATCTGCCGGTTCGCGCTGTTTCGGAAGCTTTAGGTAAAAATGTTTCATGGGACAGTGAGACAAAAACTGTTATGGTAACTGATAATGAAGATATTGAATATTCTAAAATAGCAATCAGAAACTTTTTTAAATTGTTTTCTGAAAAACGGTATGATGATATGAAAAATTTTACTTCAGGCTCAGTTGCCGGATATGAGTTTTCAGAAGGAGTTTTCGGAATGAAGGAAGCTTCTTTGGACGGTATAATTTATGCAGGAAATAAAGAACTTGAAAATGAAAATAAATTTGCTTTTATTTGTCATTTTAATATGACGCCTGCTGAGAAATCAGTATATGGCAGCAGTGAAAGGGAAATCGGATTTTTTGTAGAGGTATTAAAAGACAGAGATGAATATAAAATAAATGATTTTTATACCGGTCTGTAATTTAGAAAGATATAATAAACAAAGCCGCGCGGATAAGTTTCGTGCGGTTTTTTTAATATTTTTTGTTTAAATTATTGAGTATTATAAGAAAAGCGTACGTTTAACAAATTTAATACAGGCGATGATAATTTATTATTGTTATCGTGTCCGTACTGCAGTTTAGTTAATATATAGTTGGTAATCAAAATTTATTCGAACCGATTAATATGCTGCAGTCTGTATCACAGAATAACATATTTTATTATATTGAATATTAATGTTTCTTAAATCGTTACAAATGAATCAGACCATTATTTAAAATTGCATAGTATAATCAAGATAAAACACTAATATCTTGATTTATTAATATTTTAATACCAAACTTAATTATTAATTTATATTTTGAATTTAAGTAAGATTGTTCAATAATAAATGAATCGAATTTTATATAATACAGGGAGCCATTTCTTGTAAATATTCTTGTTATATTTTCTTTTGCTTGCATTGTCAACTAATAGCAAATTTATGGTTGACAATAATTCTTGAGTATGTTATAATTTGGAAAACATTTAAGGAGGAAGTAATATGAAAAGTAACACATTAACTATTAGAAAAATGACGTTTTGCGCAATATTTACAGCGCTGATTGCGGTAGGAGCTTTTATAAAAATTCCGGTGCCGCCAATACCGTTTACACTTCAAACAATGTTCGTAGTTCTTGCCGGACTAATGCTTGGCGGGAATATGGGCGGCATCAGTGCTTTGTTATATATGATTTTAGGTCTTATAGGAATCCCGATTTTTACCGGTGGCGGTGGAATAGGTTATGTTCTTAAACCTACGTTTGGCTACATAATTGGATTTTGTGTTGGCGCATATGCAATTGGAAAAATCAGTTATAAAAATGGTAAGCTGGGCGGATATGCCAGAATGTTCTGCGGAGTTTTAGCCGGATTGGGAATTATATATGGCTTTGGTATAATCTACTATTACTTTATAACAAATTTTGTTACTTCAAGTTATCCGGGCTTTTGGTTTATGATACTGCATTGTTTCCTTATGACAATTCCCGGTGATTTAATTACTTGTGCTTTAGCTTGTTTGCTGGCAAAGAGAGTGCATCCGGTTACCGGCAGATACATATATAAAAATGCTTAACTTAAAAATTATCACAATTAAATAAAACTAAGGCTTGTGGAATATAACCCATGAGCCATTTTTTAATAATTAAAAAGCATATAAAAATTTATTTATTAGACCGATAAAATATACGTTTTTTCGGAAGTTTTACAAGTAAAAAAATGGTAGCTATAAATTTTTTCTTTAATTTTTTTATTGTGATTTTACACAGAAAATTTGTCAATTTTTTGGTTATTTTAACATAAGTTAAAAAATTATGTAGAATGTTAAAATTTTATCAGTCTGACTCTTGACATTAAAAAATATCATGATATTATTATATTTGGATTTCACTGGTTGTTTGAAATATATTATTAAATTATATTTTTGATACAAACTGTGAATGTAAAACATAGAAAATAACTGAAAAACAATTACTTATTATAAAGACATTTTAGGAGGTATAATATGTCTAACACAAAAGAGTGCGATAAGTTCCTTTCACAAGAGTATTTGGAAAAGATGGACGCTTATTGGCGCGCAACAAACTATTTGGCCGCAGGTCAGCTTTATCTTCTTGATAACCCTCTTCTCCGCGAGCCGCTTACAATGGAACACATAAAGAAAAAAATAGTAGGTCACTGGGGTACTGTTCCGGGTCAAAACTTTGTTTATACTCATTTAAACCGAGTTATTAAAAAGTATGATCTTGATATGATTTATATTTCAGGACCTGGACACGGCGGTAACTTTATGGTTGCCAATACATATCTTGAAGGTTCTTACAGCGAAATTTATCCAAATATCAGCCGTGATACTGAAGGAATGCAGAAATTGTTTAAACAGTTCTCTTTCCCGGGCGGTATATCCAGCCATGTTGCTCCTGAAACTCCTGGATCAATCAATGAGGGCGGAGAGCTTGGATATTCACTGGCTCATAGCTTTGGAGCTGTTTTTGATAATCCTGATTTAATTACCGCTTGTGTAGTTGGAGACGGTGAGGCCGAAACAGGACCTTTGGCAACTGCATGGCAGTCAAATAAGTTCTTGAATCCTGTTACAGACGGTGCAGTTCTGCCTATTATGCACCTTAACGGATATAAGATCAGCAACCCGACTATTTTCTCACGTATTTCACATGAGGAAATACAAAAGTTCTTCGAAGGCTGCGGTTGGAAACCGATTTTTGTTGAGGGCGACGACCCGATGACAATGCACAAGCTTATGGCTGAGGCTCTTGATTCTGCAATTGAAGAGATAAAAGAAATACAAAAGAATGCAAGAGAAAATAATGACAGCACGCGTCCGATTTGGCCTATGATAGTTCTTAGAACTCCTAAGGGCTGGACTGGACCGAAAGAGGTTGACGGACAGAAGATTGAAGGTTCGTTCCGTGCGCATCAGGTTCCAATCACTATGGAGAAACCTGAACATCTTGATCTTCTTAAAGAATGGCTTCTCAGCTATAAGCCGGAAGAACTCTTTGATGAAAACGGACGTCTTATACCCGAACTAGAGGAACTTACTCCGGACGGTGACAGACGTATGGGAGCAAACCCGCATGCTAACGGCGGTTTATTGCTGCGTGACCTTCGTATGCCTGATTTCAGAGAATATGCTTTTGATGTTCCAAAACCGGGCGCTGTAGAAGCTCAGGATATGATAGAACTCGGAAAGTTTGTTCGTGATATATTTAAACTCAATGAAGACAGTAAAAACTTCCGTATTTTTGGCCCTGATGAAACAATGTCAAACCGTCTTGGCGCTGTGTTTGAGGAGACGAACCGTGACTGGAATGCTGAAAAGCTGGAATCTGACGAGTTCCTGGCAAGCAACGGAAGAGTTATGGACTCAATGCTCAGCGAGCACATGTGTGAAGGCTGGCTTGAAGGATATTTGCTCACCGGACGTCATGGATTCTTTGCAAGCTATGAAGCGTTTATAAGAATAGTTGATTCGATGTTCTCACAGCACGCTAAATGGCTGAAGGTTACATCTGAGCTTCCGTGGAGACAGAAGATTGCGTCTCTTAACTATATCTTGTCATCAAACGTTTGGCAGCAGGATCACAATGGATTTACTCATCAGGATCCGGGATTTTTGGACCATGTTACGAATAAAAAGGCTGACGTTGTACGCATGTATCTCCCGCCGGATACAAACTGCCTGCTTTCATGTTTTGACCACTGTATCAGAAGCCGTAATTATGTAAACGTTATGGTAACGTCAAAGCATCCTCGTCCGCAGTGGCTCACTATGGACCAGGCTGTTAAGCATTGTACACAGGGTATCGGCATTTGGGACTGGGCAAGCAACGAGCAGGGGGACGAACCTGACGTTGTTATCGCATGCTGTGGTGATACACCGACTTTGGAAGCTTTAGCCGCAGTGACAATACTCCGTGAGAATATGCCGGAAATAAAGATTAGATTTATTAATGTTGTTGACTTGATGAAGCTTCAGTCACATGATAAACATCCTCATGGATTGACAGATACAGAGTTTGATACATTGTTTACAAAGGATAAGCCGATAATATTCGCTTTCCATGGATATCCGACTCTTATCCATGAGCTGCTTTATCATCGCCGCAACCGTGACTTATATGTTTGCGGATATCAGGAGGAAGGAACAATCACAACTCCGTTTGATATGCGCGTTCAAAATGAAATCGACAGATTCCATTTGGTTCAGCAGGTAATTTATCATCTGCCTCAGCTTGGCAACAGAGGAGCTTACTTGGTTCAGAAGATGAATGATAAAATTGTTGAACACAAGCAGTACATTGCAGAATACGGTGAAGATTTACCGGAAATCAGAGACTGGAAATGGTCTGAATAAAATTTATAAGTTGAAATAAAGGCTGGATATTCCGGCCTTTATTTTTTTGTAATCGGAAATAACTCTGGCAGCATATTTGAAGCTTAATGAGCTTTACAATTATAAGAAGATAAGTTACTTGTAAGTATAAAATATTAAGATTATTTTGATGTTTAAAAATATTTTGTTTTAAGTTATTGAATTTATAGTATAAATCAAGTATACTCATATCAAGGGAGGAAAAATAGATGACGGACAATAATTTTAAGATAAATATTACTTCTGAAAAAGGCGTTAATATTCAACCCAACATGTATGGATTATTTTTTGAAGATATTAACTATGCGGCAGACGGCGGAATATATGCCGAAATGATAGAAAACCGTTCTTTTGAACAGATAATGCACAACGACTGTGATGGAGGTACAAAGGAAACTTATAGAAGCCCAGGATATGCCTGGAGCGCTGTCGACGGCGTTATGCATTACAAGACAGAGAATGGGTTAAATGAAATAAACCCTCATTACCTTGAGTTTTCCGGACGCAAGTTTAAGAATAAGGCCTATGAAGGTATGTATGTTGAAGCCGGAAAAAGTTATAAAGTATCATTCTACGCCAAAGCAGACACATATAATGGAACGGTATCTGCTTCGGCGGTAAATAATGGAATTGTTGCTTTCAGTGGAATAATAGCAGAGAGCGTCACAGGTGAATGGAAGAAGTACGAATCAATATTGACTGCGGAAGTCAGTATACGATATGGTGACTTTGTGATTTCTTTAGAAGATGTCGGAACGGTTTGCTTTGACATGATTTCTGTAATCCCTTGTGACGCTGTGTGCGGAGTGTTCAGGCGTGACCTGGCGGAAATGCTTAAAGAGATGAAGCCGGGGTTTCTCAGGTTTCCAGGAGGCTGTGTTATAGAGGGATGGGATATTGAAAATCGGTATCAATGGAAACATACAGTAGGTCCTGCTCAGGAGCGAACTCAAAATTGGAATAGGTGGGCTGTATCTAAACGGCCAAAATATTTAGATTATAATCAAACATATGGTCTTGGATTTTATGAATATTTTCTGATGTGTGAGTATCTTGAGTGCGACCCTTTGCCTGTTTTAAATGTTGGGCTTTCGTGTCAATATCAGGGAAAAGAAACGGTTCCGGTTTATGCTGAGGATTCTGAGAAAGATATAGGTGTGGAGATAAACGGTGTTACGTATTCAACGGAATTTTATCAATATATACAAGACGCTCTTGACCTTATTGAGTTCTGCAACGGCGATGAAAGCACGCTATGGGGCGGATTGCGAAGTTCAATGGGACACATTAAACCGTTTAACCTTACATTGCTGGGTGTGGGAAATGAACAGTGGGAAGCTGACGGGAATCAGTGGTATGAGAGATATGAGGAGTTTGAGAAAGTTATACATTCCGTGTATCCGGATATAAAAATTATATCAAGTGCAGGACCAAGCCCGGATGGAGATAATTTTGACAGCGCATGGAAACGTATAAAAATGAATATGGCTGAAAATACCGGATTCACATATGCGGTTGACGAACACTTTTACAAACCCGGGGAATGGTTTTTAAATAATGATTTAAGATACGATGGTTATGATAGGTCAATAAAAGTTTTTGCCGGAGAGTATGCGGCAAAGCAAGATGGGAACACACTATATTCTGCTGTGACGGAAGCGGCGTTTATGACAGGTCTGGAGAGAAATGCAGACGTTGTATATATGGCAAGCTATGCGCCGCTGTTTTGCCGCATAAATTATATGCAGTGGGAAACAAATATGATTTGGTTTAATGACATGACTTGTTATGGAACCCCCAATTATTATGTTCAAAGCATGTATATGAACAACAGCGGAGATTATACTTTGAAATACAGTATAACCGGCAGTAATGATAAAAATTATTTATCTGTATGTTATGATAAAAATAGTAATGATATAATAGTAAAAATTGCAAATCCGGCTGAAAGGGATATTAGTGTGGTTTTGGATTTAAGTTCTTTCACCGAAACTACAGAATTTGAAAACTACGCTCATATTGAAATTCTCACCGGAGAAAGCGTCGGTTCCGAAAACTCAATTGATAATCCCCAAAATATAGCTCCAAAGCGTTCAGAAATAATATTGAATGATAATATAAAAATTCCATCTTTGTCATTTGCAGTAATACGAATACATATTTTAAATCAATATTTATAATAAAAAGTTTTTTAACTGTTTCGTTTTATGCTGAAAAGATAATAAAAATTTTAGACTGAAAAAATATGGATGTTTTAAGATTAAAATATTCTACAGGTGTTTTATCAACGTATAGAGAATTGGATTATGAAAAATCTGAATATTCTATAACTTTTAATAAAATAATTTATTTGATTTCTGATTAATATGTATATTAGATTTAATCAGTGCGTGTTCAGACGAGAGCTCACCTAACGCGGCGCGTTTTACGCGCCCTGCCGAAGTTCACTGATGCAATATTTAAATAGTAAATAAAGTCACAGGTTTATAATTAAAAATATTTTTTATACTAATTTAAATTTGTTGTACAAATAATGATTTGATTCTGTGACTTTTAACTGAAATATGTACCGGTTATGTATATTGCATTATATATAACTAGTATAAAATTGTAATATGTATTTATAAAGTTTGACCGCATTATGAGCATCCCAAATAATGACATTATTAGTAATGATAAAATGAGCTGATCTGTATAATACCCATCTTATAGGTTGGAGAATAGTTACAGCTTAGTCAAAGTTTCTAAAATAATGACATTAATTAATTCAATCATAAAGTTATAGCAATTTAATTTGAAAGCCATATATAATAGGTTTAATAAATTATTGAGTATATATAAAATAAGGAGAAAATAAAATGTTTAAAGTTAAAAAAGCTGTTAGAGAAGAGATTTTCGGTGATGACCGTGAGTTTGACAGCCCGCATGCGCCGACGGTACTGCCGCTTAAAAATAACGACGTGCTTGCGGCATGGTTTGGAGGCAGGTTTGAAAAGGACCCGGATACTGCTATTTGGACTGCAAAGAGATTAAACGGCGTGTGGCAGAAACCTAAAAAGACTGTGGATGTTATGAATATTGCTGCTTGGAATCCTGTGCTTTTTAGACTCAATAATGATAGAATTATTTTATATTTTAAATTAGGTCCTGAAATCCCAAAATGGCACACTGAATACGTATATTCAGATGATGAGGGCAAGACTTGGAGCAGCCCGAAAGAACTCGTAAAAGGAGATATAGGCGGACGAGGTCCTGTTAAAAATAAGCCTATATATTTGTCAGATAACAAGACTATTCTTGCGCCTGCTTCGCTTGAGGGGGATTCTTGGAACTCGTTTGCAGACATTTCGGATGATAATGGTGAAACATGGGAAATGAGCGAGTTTGTTCCTATCCGCAGAATAAATCCAAATGAGCGGAGAATTCGTGACAGGGTATATAACAAGACTTTTTGTTTTGGAAAAGGTATTATTCAGCCAACCATTTGGGAAGATGACGAAAATATTGTACATATGCTCTTTAGGAGCACAAGTTCAAGGATTTTTAAAAGCGATTCGTATGATATGGGGAGAACATGGAACTTAGCTTATGACACGGGGCTTCCTAACAACAATAGCGGTATTGACGCTGTTAAACTTCCGAATGGAACTTTAGTTCTTGCATATAACCCTAGGGAAAATATACCGGGAATGACAAAAGGCGCAAGAACGCCTATTATATTATCATATTCAGACGATAACGGAAGCAGCTGGAAAGAACTTTATATTCTTGAAAATTGCGACGGTGCATTTGCGTATCCGTCAATTGTTTGCGATGGAAATGATAAAATCTATGTTGTATATAGTGAAAACCGGGAGAAGATTATTTTTTGGAATATTGAATACGAAGAGACAGTCAACTAATCGGAGGCAGCTATGAAAAAGGTTGATTTTGATAATGAATTTAAAAATCCCGGTTCAGAGTATCGTTCAATTCCATTCTGGGCTTGGAATGATGAGCTTGATACTGATGAAATCAGAAGACAGATACGTGAAATGAAGTCCTGCGGTATAGGCGGATTTTTTATTCATTCGCGGGACGGTTTGGAGACTGAATATTTAAGTGATAAGTGGTTTGAATGTGTGTCTGCGGCTGTTGATGAGGCAAAAAAGAATGGTATGTTTTCATGGCTTTATGATGAAGACAGATGGCCGTCAGGAACCTGCGGCGGAAGTATAACTGCAACTGATAAAAACAGCTGTAAGGGGCTTACTCTTGAAGTATATTTTTCTGTTCCTGAGAAAATAGAAGGAAATGTACTTGCATTATATAAAACAAAAGTTTATGAAATGGAAATTTACAGTCTTGAAAGAATACGTTATGCTGAAGGTTTAATACTTAGTGATGAAGAGGCTTTGCTGATTGCGAGACTTGAAGTCAGCGGAAAGTCTGAATGGTTCAACAACTCCGCTCCTCCTGATAACTTGAGTTTTGATACAGTAAGTGATTTTATAAACAATACACATAAGAAATATAAAAAGGCGGTAGGCAGTGAGTTTGGCGTTACGATTCCCGGAATATTTACAGATGAGCCCAGCCTTGCGGACAGGCACGCATCGTTTAATCCAAATCGAAGCTGGATACCGTGGACTGAGGAATTTGAGAAATACTTTTTTGAAAAACGCGGTTATGATGTTTTAGATATGATACCATATTTTTATTTTAATGGTGAAAAGAGTGAAAAAATAAGACATGATTACTGGCGAACGGTCTCGGAACGGTTTAAGGAAGCCTATTCGGTTCAGATTGGAGATTGGTGCAGAGAAAATAATCTATTATTCACCGGTCATTTTTTGCAGGAAGATAAGCTGGGTTTGTCCTGCCGTGTGAACGGTTCTGTCATGCCCCATTATGCCGCTGAGGATATTCAGGCGATTGATATGCTCACTGAACGTGCAGAGGAATATATAACGGTTAAGCAGTGTTCGAGCGTCTCTAATCAGTTGGGACATGGGATAGTGTTATCGGAAATGTATGGCTGTACCGGCTGGGACTTTAGTTTTGAGGGACAGAAATGGGTAGGAGACTGGCAGTATGCGCTTGGAGTTAATCAGAGGTGTCAGCACTTGGCGCTTTATTCGCTTAGAGGCTGCCGCAAGCGGGATTATCCGCCGAGTATAAACTGTAACACCAGCTGGTGGAAGGAATATAAAACGGTAGAGGATTATTTTGCTCGTCTGTCATATATGTTAAGATGCGGAGAGCCGATAAGAACGGTTCTGGTTGTTCATCCAATGACAACGGTGTGGAGCCGGCTGGGATGCAGTCCTTATGGCAATCCAAAGAGGAATCAGGAGCGTGATATACCTAAGCTTAATGAACTCGGAGATACCTTTAATTCACTCGTAAAAAATCTTTGTAATAAGCATTATGACTGTGACCTCGGTGATGAGGTTATAATAAGCGAATACGGAAGCTGCAGCGATGATAAATTTGTTATTGGGAAATGTGAGTACAATACTGTGATAATGCCGTTTTGTGAAAACTTGCTTTCAGAAACTTACACAAAAGTTATGGAGTTTATGGAAAACGGCGGAACTGTGCTTGGACTTGCTCCGTTTCCGAGATTAATTGAGGGAGAAGTATCTGAAAAATTATCTTTGCTTATAAATCATCATAATTTTGTGAAACTGTTTTCAGAAAATGAGCTTATTAATTATTTGGATAAAAATGTTAAACGCGAAGTTTCAATAATTTATGAGAATGATAAAGAGGAAGAAAATATTTTATATCAGCTGAGATATGACGGAAACGGATATATCCTCTTTTTATCTAATAATGACAGGGAAAGCGCTCATGAGGTCAATATAAAGTTAGATGTTTTAGAGAACTTGGAACAGAATAATTTATATGTATATTCTTTAAATCTTTTAACAGGAACTTTAACGTCCTGTGATTTCAAATATGCAAAAGGCAGGGTATGTTTTGATGAATATATGCAAGGCTGCCAAAGCTCAATGTTTTATATTACCAATAAATATGTTGAATGCGGCAGCAGAGATGTTCAGATATGGAATGCAGAAGACAACCGGATTAAAACTGAAGAAATTCCAGTCGAATATATCGCATATGAAGCCGATACAAAAAATATTTTAGCTCTTGATATGTGCAGATATTGTATGGATGAAAAGTGGTCGGAAAACATAGATGTTTGGAAAGCACAAAAAGAAATCAGAGAGAATCTTGAAATGCGCCAAATTTATCATAATGGACTTGAACAAAGATACCGCTGGGTAAACACGCGTCATAAAAACGATGGAAAAGATGTTTGGCTGGAATTTGAGTTTAAATCTTTAACCGGCGTGGATGATGCAGAGTTGGTTATTGAAAGATCGGAATGCTTTAAAATTGAACTGGACGGAAAAATAATTGATAATAATTCGGTCGGCTGTTTTTTGGATAAATCTTTTAAATGTATTCAGCTTCCGAAAATAACTGAAGGCGTTCATAAACTGAGACTGCAATGTAATTACACAAACGATATGGAGCTTGAATGCTGTTATATATTAGGTGATTTTGGGGTATGCGCAAATCGTGAAATCATTAAAAAACCGGAATCTATTAGTTTGGGCGATATAACGGGGCAGGGATATTTTCATTATTGCGGAGGTATAGCGTATAAGTTTAAATGCTGTTTGCCCGAATTGCCCAATAAAGAAATATATTTAATCTCAAAGGATTTTGACGGAGTATCTTCGTCAGCTGTGATAAACGGCAGGGAGATTAAAATTCCGTGGAAAGAAGCCGGGATTGTGGCTGTCGGAAAGTTTTTACATGAGGGAGAAAATGAGATAGTTATAAACGTGTACGGAAGTCCTAGGAATATGCTGGGACCATTGCATATAACAAATAAACCGCTGGTTACAAAGGACAGCTGTTTCTGTCCTATGGGTGATAACTATTCACAAGATTATAATGTGGTAAGCGTAGGATTAATGAAACCGCCGAGATTGATTTATTTTAAAGATTAGTTTCTTTGATGTGATCCCAAAAAGTTAGACTATATAGCGCAGCAGTTTGATGACTGCTGCGTTTTTTATGCTGCTTTAGCTTAGTGCCTGTGCAATTCTTTGACAGGCTTCCTTTATTTGAGCTGTGGATAATCTTCCGGTACCAAGTAAAAATGTGCGTTTTGGAATCAGAGGCGACGGCAGAATGCTGTATTCTTTAATAGACATGATTTTTACTCCGGCCGCACTGATTTTGCTTTTTATTTCAGAGGATGACATGTCAAGATTAAAGGTTACGATTACGTTTGTGCTGTCTGATTTTGGGGATATTGTTATTTTTTTGCCTAACGATTCGATAAGTTCACGTTTTAATAGTTCGCGCTTGTCTCGGTATACCCGTCGCATGGTTTTATAATGCTTAGTATAGTATCCCTTTTCAATAAATTCAGCCAAAGCGTATTGGTCTGTTTTTGACGCAAAAGAAGAATAAAACTTGTGTTTTTTTCTCCATTTTGAAAGCAGTTCGTCCGGCAGTATCATATATGCGGTTTTCAAACCGGGACACAGCGCTCTGGAAAATGTGTTTAAAAAAATCACCTTTCCGTTTTTATCCATGCTGTAGAGAGTGTCAGATGAATCCCACGTGAGTTCGGAATCATAGCTATCCTCTATTATATATCTGCCGGGAGATTCAGACGCCCATTTAAGCAAATCCATTTTAAGCTCTTCGCTCATTTTATAACAGGTCGGATAATGGCAGTGGGGCATACAATAAAATATACTGCAATTTGATTTATATAAATCGTCTATATTTAATCCTGACATAGATATAGGTATATTAATAACGTCCGTGCCGCTGTCAGTGAAGGCGCAGTACGAGCGTGAAAATCCCGGGACCTCCATTCCAATTTTCCCAAAATCTATCAGAACATCGGCAAGCTGCGTCAACAGATACTCCGAGCCTGCACCTATGATTATCTGACGCGGAGAACATTTAATATCGCGGAAGGAATATAAGTATTTTGCGACAGCGGCGCGCAGAGAATGTTCGCCGTTCTTTTCGGGATGATTAAAAATGTCAATTCCGTCATTATAGACAATATTGCGGACAATTTTAGCATAACTGCTGCGTTTGAAATAAGTAATATCAACAGCGTTAGGCGTAAAAACATAGGTTTCGCCTGCGTCAATATCCCATGGAATATCCTCAAACTCACCGGAGTTAAATGAGACAAAATGCCCTTTTTTTGGTATTGAAATTATATATCCTGTGTCTGCCAGCATATTATATGCTTCATTGACGGTGTTTTGTGATACAGAGAGCTGCTTGGCTAATATACGTCTTGCCGGAAGTTTAAATTTGTCAGGCAGAAAACCATCGGAAATATCTCTTACTATAGCGTCATAAAGCTGGATATACAGGGGCTTTGACAATGATTTGTCCAAAGAAATATTTTTCATTCAGAATCCCCCAATAAAATATATTTATACTTAAATTTATTATATCATTACAATTGATTTTTGACAATACTTTGGTACTGTAAAAAATATAAACTCTGGTACTGTAATTTGTTATTGTTTTTTGTTATATTTAAACAAAGAGAAAAAACAACTTTAAGGAGGGTTAATTATGATGAAAAAACAGTTTAAAAGACTGGCAAGTCTTGCTGCGGCTGTGACTGTTTTTGCCGGGATGTTTACCGGTATTACAGTAAACGCAAAATCGGAAACCGTCAGCACAGCGGAGACAAGCAATCTGTTTGATTCAGAAAACGTTATGTGGACAGACCAAAAAATAATTGATGGATTTTGGGAAATGGATCCAGATGTAAGTAACAAAACTAAAACAGATATTCAAAATCCGTATGGTAACATCGGCGACATGTATGACGCACATGCGTATTATGAATTTTTGTGGACGCACGGTTATCCAATAGGAAACGGACGTATGGCGGCTATGGTTATGGGTGCGATTGACAAAGAGGTTATCCAGATTAATGAGGATACCATTTGGAATGGTTCGCCATATGTTGGCGAGGACGGCAAATCAACCGCCGGAAGTGTAAAGGATACATGGAAGTATTACAGAGGCGCCAAAGCGGACGGCACGCCTGCCGCCTTCGGTGAGGAGGGCGACCAGGTTCTCACGGGCGATGAGGAGTTCCGTCAGAAATTCCCTGCATTTGCACATAAGACTATTACAAATATGGCGCTTAATATAGATAACAGCGATACACAGGAAGCTGTTTCAAACAGACTTGACCTTGCAAATCTTACAAATGACAACTTCCTCGGAAATCCAATAAAACAGAGAGCATATTCAGAATTTGTTGAGCTTTTCTTGGACTTTAATCAGGAGAGCGGAAAAGCGTCAAATTATACTAAACGTCTTGATATGAGCAATGCGGTTGCGACTGTTGAGTATGATTATGAGGGAACTCACTACACGAGAGAGAGTTTTGCGAGTTATCCGGATCAGGCAATTGTGACAAAAGTGAAGTCGGAAGGCGGAATTTTAGACTTTTCCGCACAGCTTCACACTTGGCTGAAAGGAGGACAGCAATTTGAGAAAATTTCCGATAATGAGATTAAGATAATTGCCAGACCTGCAAACTTATCAGAGAGTAATGGTTTGGGGAATATGTCGAAAATTGTGGGCGAGGCAAGAATGTATATTGACGCAGGAAACGGGGCGAAACTCAGCGTTTCTGATGATTGTTCAACCATAAACATCAGCGGCGGCAATGAGGCCGTTATCTACATAGTAAGCGCTTCTAACTATGTTGATTACTTAACTCTTGATGACAGTAAGCCTGCTCGTGACTGTGATAAATATATTTCAAAGATAAAAAACAAGTCATATGAGGAAATTAAAGAGGCGCATATTGCTGATTACAAAGAACTTTACGAGCGTTCTGAGCTTACTCTTGGAAACAATGACGGCACGGACGAAAGCGGCACTCCGACAGAGAAACGTGTGCGTAAGGATGTTAAAGGCAAATCCGGTTATGAAATCGGGGCAGGTAATAAGCTTGAAGCTAAAACCCCTGTTGATTCAACTTATAATGACGGTGATAATAAGCTGGTTACAATGATGTTTAACTACGGAAAGTATCTTATGATTTCCGGCTCACGTCCCGGAGATACTGAGAACGATATTCCTATAAGCCAGCCGCTTAATCTGACCGGTAAGTGGAATGGAACAAACAATCCGTCATGGGCAGGAAAATATACAATTAATATTAATACTGAAATGAATTATTGGCCGTCACAGCCTCTTAACCTTTCTGAATGCGTATTTCCGCTTACAGAAATGCTGCAGCAGTTGGCTGAAAATGGAAGCATAACAGCAGATTATCAGTATGGTATAAAGAATCACAGAAATGACGATAAATATATTCCGGGCGATCCGTGGGTAATGCACAATAATACAGACCTTTGGCGCGGCACACAGTTTGTTGATAATTCTGACGTGCTTTGGCCTATGGGCGGAGCATGGCTTATGGACTGCGTTTGGAAGTATTATCAGTATAATCTTGATGAGCAGTATCTTGCGGAATTATTCCCGATTATGCGCGGCCTTGCAGATTTTTATACTCAGTTCCTGGTTGTTGACCCCAAGACCGGTTATCTTATAACTGCTGCTTCATCATCACCTGAGCAGGGAAGTGTTCAGCCGGGTTCAGCAATAGATACACAGCTTATAAGAAACCTATATGATATGGTTCTGAAATCCGCACAGATACTTGGCAAGGAGACCGAGGAAGCTGAGCTTATTGCAAAAATCAAAGAGCAAATGCCTGAAAACGGTTATTTCTCATATGAGCAGGGTAAACTTGCACCGGATATTATCGAAACCGATAAGAGCCATAGCGGCTATGGGCTTATCAGAGAATGGGCCAGAGGAGACGTTAAATTTGACTTCTCAACAGCAGATTCAAGCAATAAGTTATGGACTTATACATACCCATTTGTAACGGGCAACGCTGCTGAAGACACGGCAAAGGAGAGCAGGGCTAAATATAAGTCCGGTATGTATAGAAAGCATACTGCTGCGAATGGCTCAGAGTGCGGGCACAGGCACACATCTCATCTTTGGGAACTGTTCCCGGGAACACATATAAACGCTTACAGCACCGACAAGCATGAACAGGAAATTTACAAAGCGTTCCGTCAGAGCGTTCTTGCAAGAGGCGCCGGCAGCGGACAGGGCTGGGGAGTTGCGTGGAGAGTTGCGCTGAGCGCAAGAGCGCATGACCCGGCGACAGCTGATACGCGTATTGAACAGCTTATCAGAACAAGAGTTTCGCCAAATCTATTTGACCAGCATCCTAACTTCCAAATTGACGGAAACTATGGTCTTACAGCAGGCATAACCGAAATGCTTGTACAGAAGCAGGGAGATTCGGTTGAGTTCCTGCCGGCAATTTCTGACAAATGGCAGAGCGGAAGCTTCAGCGGATTTAAAATAATTGGTAATATTGAAGCCGGAGCAGACTGGAAAGAAGGAAGCCTTACTAAGGCAACATTAAAGGCCGCAAACAGCGGAATATTAAAAGCACGCAACAGCTCGCTTGATAAAAATGCGGTTGTTGTTGACAGCAAGTATAACAAGGTGCCGTTCACAACTGAAGAGGACGGAACTGTTATAGCATTTGACGCTGCGGCAGGAGAGACATATTCAATTTATCCTGCTGATTATGTACAGACCACAGGCGAGAGCACATGGGAAAAGTATGGTGCGGAAATTTCATCAAATTCCAGCTGGGCAATTAAAAACAAGTCCGGCAGCGCTCCGAAATATTATTCAGACAACTTGTATATTGGAAATTTGGCCAATGATAATTCTTATATCGGTTTTGCTGTTAAAGACTGTGATGTGCAAAATTTAAAAACATTAGGTGTTAAGATAGCGCTTTATTCCTCAATGATTGACAATTCAGAGGTTTCAGTTAGAGTTGGCTCTTCAAGCGGTACTGAAATTGCGCACAAGGTTTTTGACACTGCGACCGGAGGAAATAAGAGCTTTGCATGGATAGACATACCGCTCAATGAGGATGTTGACCGTTCTCTGCTTGAAGGCAAAAAAACGTTGTGCTTCTTATTTAAGACTGATTTAAAAAATGATGGTACAAATAATAAGTATATTGCCAATGTTGAGGGTGTTTCGGGTACCGTATTGGTAGAGACCGGAGAGAAGCAGTATATAAACTTAAAGCATAATGGAGACGATTATTATACAACTCTTCTTCTCAACGGAACCTATACGGCTACTATTTCAAACGATGCACCGGACGGCACTTTGATTATTGCAAAATATCGCGGTGACGAACTTATAGACACAGTAACACAAGAGATAAATTCCGAAAACAGAAGCGCTGAAATGAATATTTCAGATGTAGAAAGCGGAATAACGATGAAAGTAATGTATTGGGACAGCACGGACGGTATGCAGCCGCTGTCAATGATGCGTATATTAGAAACGTCCGGCACTTCGGTGCCGGACGTTCCAACACCTGAACCAACTGACCCTCCTGCTCCCACAAAGGATCCTGAGCCTTCTGTAACCCCTATTGTTACCGTAACTCCGTCGCCTACAGCAACGCCTGCATTGCCGGAAGTGACAACTGAGCCTACATCTACTCCTGCTCAAGAGAGCGGAACAGTATTTACTGTTGACAAAAGCGGTGAGACGGATATTTCAAAGAATCAATACAAGACTATTCGCGAGGCGCTTGCCTCAGCGGCAGAAAAAAGTCTGCCAAAGGAATGTCTGATAATGAGATAAATAGCTGGCTTCAGTCTAGAACGTATATAGGAAATGAATATAACCTCGACCCGGAGAAGAATGGGAGAAAAGATTCACCAAGAGAGCGTGCCTGCGCATTGTATACCGCTTCTGACAGAGTTATAATACGCGATTGCAGAGTGGTTTCAAAGCAGGACACAATTGGAATAAATAAAAACCGTATATATTTTGAAAATTGCTTCTTAGAAGGAACAACCGATTATATTTGCGGAGGTGCAGTAGCCGTTATGAACAACTGCACCCTCAATGTCGGTTCGGCCAAGCCTATGGATTCAAATACAGGCGCAACCGATTCTGCCTGCATAACAGCGGCAGGGCAGTCGTCAGGCAATGGATATTTATTCTATAACTGCGAGGTTACCGGAACAGATTGGGCCACACCGAGCGAGTTAGGAAGACCATGGAATGCAAATGCGGAGGTCACATATATAAATACAAAAATTAATAAATGTAAGCGCAGCGGATATACGAATAAGTATTTGATTTCAGATAAGGGCTGGACAGATATGGGCGATAATAAAGCGGAAGACGCCCGCTTTGGTGAATATGGTTCTGTGGACGCTGAAACCGGTAAGGCCATTACAAGCAGTGTGTCAATACGTAAAAAGTTTATGCTGAACGAATGGTCAATGCTTGAGTATAACCCATATAATTATCTCAGAGGCAGCGATAACTGGGATCCATCCGGTATGAACCGGTATTATTCGGAGTTTGATGAGAATGCCTCTTCAATTAACATTGACACTTCAGGTGAAGGCGATATTATTCTACCTGAAGCGGCAGATGGTTATGGTTATCAGTGGGAATCAGACAGCACATACGCAAGTGTTGACAAAGATAAGAACACAATTTCTATTATTCGGCCATTATATGGAGACGAGCCGGTAGAAACCAATATTTCGGTATATATACGCAAAAACGGAACGCAGTATGGCGCGAAAAAAGTTATTCCGCTTACAATTCAGCCGCACAGCAGTGCGGAAAATACATTCAGTGTAAACGGAACCGTGAGCTTGTCTTCTGCTTCCAAGGAGGAAGTGAAGGTTACAGTTACACTTATGCAGGGCGGCTGCCCAGTTAAAACTCTGGATGTAACAGTTCCTGCCGGTCAGGAGAGTGCAGACTATGCGATAAATAATCTTCCCGAGGGCAGTTATACAGCTCAAATATCGACCGATACGCGTGAATATACTTTGATGACAGATTCAAGCGTTGAGCTTTCAGGTAGATCTGGCGAGACAAAGGAATTAAATATCTCACTGAGCGAGTCAATGGCTACGCCTTACCCTGCAAAATTCACTGTTGACGATTTAATCAAAACAGAAGATATGATGCGCTGGAGCAACGGCGTAGATGTCACAACTTCGTCTGACAGCACAAAGCCTCTTAAAACGGCTTCAAGCGCAAGCGCAACCAACCTTTTGGTAAAAACTCCTGAAAACTATACAGCGGAGTATGAAAAAGCGTTTGGCCCTGCAGATAGTTTGCGTACGAATTTCACCAAGAAGCTGGGCTATATAAACTTCTGCGCCGAAAGTGAGGAAAGCACCCCTTCAATTGATACATATATTTCGGTTTACTTCTCAGTATCAGAGGAGCAGGCTGCAAAGGGACCGTACAAGGTTTATGTGCTTACCAACAGAAAGCGTAATGATTCACGCATATCTATTGAGACGCCGAAAGTTGGATTTGTTGAAAATCTTTCGGCTGATTTTGTAAATATGTCAACAGATACCGACGGCACAGGAGTACATGTAATTGAGCTTCCTGAGTTTAAAGCGGGCACATATGAATTCAAGTGGTATCCGGTGAGAACGGCAGACGGAGGCACAAAAGTCGCTTCAGATTTCTTTGCTTTGAGATTCCTTCCGGTTTCCGAGACAGACGGAAAGTAGAAAATAATAAATTGAAAAAACAATAATTTCTTCCCAATTAATATTAAGATCTTAATCTATCAAAAAGATGATTCTTTTTTAAGATTAAGGTCTTTCTTATGTGTTTATTTTAAATTCTATAAAATAGTATTATTATTTGGAATACCTATAATGAATATAAAATTTAATAAGAAAGAAAAGCAGATATTCATTAACCGTTATTTATCAGGCGTATTGATTGAATCTATAACTGCGGACATAGGCATAGTTCACAGCACACTGTATTCTTTGATTAACAATTTAAAGAAAAAATAAAAGCGGACAAATCCTTTAGAAAAAAGAATTTGACCACTTTTGTAAAAATGCTTGGTGGATCTTCAGGGACTCGAACCCCGGACCTACCGGTTATGAGCCGGTTGCTCTAACCAACTGAGCTAAAGATCCTCATTTGTTCTGACTAATTTATAGTCTCGAACAAGAACTTTTATATTATAATCCATATTATTCTATTTGTCAATACTATTTTTATAAAAAATTTTTAAACTTATAAGAAAAAATTCTCTAAAAAATTGTTAAAATTGCAAAAAGTACTTGCAAAATATAGAGTTTTAGTATAGAATGTAAAAAAACTGATATTATTTTTTAGGAGGTACACACCAATGATAACTGCTGGTGATTTTAGAAATGGAATGACATTTGAATATGACGGAAGCGTATGTCAGGTTGTTGAATTCCAACATGTTAAACCTGGAAAAGGCGCTGCTTTTGTCAGAACTAAATTTAAAAATGTAATAACTGGCGCGGTTGTTGAAAAATCTTTTAACCCGACTGAGAAGTTTGAAAAGGCTATGGTTGAAAGAAAAGATATGGAATATCTTTATCAGGATGGAGATTTATATTATTTTATGGATCCTGAAACATATGAACAGGCTCCTCTCAGCGCTGACCAGTTAGGCGACGCTCTTAAATTTGTTAAAGAGAATATGCAGGTTAAGTTTTGTTCTTTCAAAGGGAAAGTTTTTTCAGTTGAGCCTCCGACATTTGTTGAGCTTGCTGTTACGCATACTGAACCCGGAGTTAAAGGCAATACCGCTACAAACGTAACAAAGCCGGCTACTCTTGAAACAGGTGCTACTGTGACTGTCCCGATGTTTATTAATGACGGGGATATGATAAGAGTGGATACGCGTACCGGAGAGTATATGGAAAGAGTATAATTATAATATAATAGGAGGCATTATTATGTCTGATTTGACAAAAGAAGCGGCATATATCAAAGGTTTGTTCGATGGTATGAAGCTGGATTCACAGAAGGATGAAACGAAAATTTTATCATCTATAATTAGTTTTTTAGAGAAAACTGCTGATGAGATAGATATGCTTGACCAAGAGCAGGGATTTCTTGCAGACCAAATTGACGATGTTGAAGAAGTTATTGATGTTTTAGCAGAGGAAATCAGCGATGAGTATGACGATGACGCTGATGAATATCAAATTAAGTGTGACAATTGTGGAAACAATGTTCATTTTACCGGCGACGACATTGATGATTTGGTTGAAGGTAATTTCGACTGTCCATATTGCGGTGAAACTGTACAGTTGGACTTGAGCGGTATGGAAGACGGATGTGACTGCGGATGCAGTCATGACCACAGCGAAGAATAGTATTTTTGAATAATATTTAAAACAGACTGAAATTTCAGTCTGTTTTTTTGTTATGTTTAATTTGATATGAAATTTATTTCTATAATTTTGTTTTCTCTCGGTTATAGTTTTAGCTTATTGGTAAAGTGGCACGCGCTGTCATTCTAAATAACCTAAAATGAAATAGGATACCACAGAAAATATTATAGAAAGAAGGTTAGTTAATGGCTTTATGGTATGATTCTAAGAATAATGAGTATGCTTCAGATGGCAAAAAAGGCTGGATAAAATCGTATTGTGATAAAGCTTTGTCTGAATTTAATAATTTAATGTCAGCACATTTTAAGGGGCAGTCTAATCGCCATATGGCATGTGATTTGGATTTTGACAGCAATATGACAGTTGAAGACAAGCTGAAAATAATTGAAGATGAAAGCAATGCGGCAGATAACAGATTAAAGACTGAGCTTGAGAGCAAAATTAATAAAAAAGCTGACAGTATAACAAACGGCGGTTTTGTGGCAGGCGGAGGAGTAGTAAGCGAAGAAGAAGGAGCGGTTGTTATTGGAAACAAGGCCGAGTCGTCCAATGGTATATCTATAGGCGGCGGAGCCTTAAGCAAAGGTGGTATAGCTATTGGAAGAGATGCTAAAGTGTCTTCAAGTAATGGCGTACAGCTTGGCGCAGGAGAAAATATAAAAGAAAAAACATTAAAAGTATATGACTATCAGATAACAGATATTGATTCTGAAACCGGACAATCATATATAAAAGATATTGGAAGACTGGCAGATATTAATTTAAATATAGTTAATGTTGCTGACGCTATCAATACTTTAATTGATACAGATGAAGATACTGTAAATTTAATAACCAATGAAGTCAGCGCCCGAATTGAGGCGGATAAAAATATTAAAAAGGAAATACCGGTCAAAACAATAGAGAACATAACGTCAGAGACTACAGATAACAGCAGCTATGTTACACCGCTTATGGTTAAGAATGCCGTAAATAATTTGATTGAAAGCTCTGAGGAGATAAAAAATATTACTGACGGCTTAGCTCAAAAGGCAGATAAGGTTACAAACGGGGGCTTTATAGCCGGCGGAGCACAAGCAGGCGGAGCTCAAAATATATCAATAGGCGACGGTATAGCTTCTACCGGCGAACGCGGAGTAGTAATTGGAGCGGGAGCAGAGGGAGCCGGTCGCTGCGTTGCAGTCGGAAGTGCGTCTACGGCGGCAGCGGCTAATGCTGTCGCGATAGGATACGGTGCGGAATGTTTGGCAGATAATGCCGTACAAATCGGGGACGGAAGTAATTCTGATAAAGAAACATTGAAATTTCGGGATTATAAAATAGTTGAATGCGAGAGTAACTCTAATGCGCATTATTTAAAAGATATAGGAAGGATAATAAATCTTGAGACAAAAGATAAAAACAGCATTGTGGGAGCGGTCAATGAGATTTATAAGAATCTTGAATTTAGTCTGATAGTTCCTAACGCCATTTCACAGAGCGTTATAATGACAAAAGATTCTGACGGAAAGTACAAATTTTCTTTTACTTTCAATAATGCGTATATTACGTCAAACAGATTATTTGATAATGATTTTAAAAGTCAGATTAATAACACGTTTGAAATAAATATGTTAGATGCGCCAGAGTTTAATAAACCATATTATTTATATCTTGAATGGGATTTGATTCTGGATGAATTTACAATGTTTAGTACAGCCGATAATTTTGGAACTAACCTTAATACTGAATGTTTGCAGTTTTATATAGGTACGTTTACTATAGTGGATGATAAAACAGTTGATTATTACGATGAGCAGGAGAAAATTTCTGTAAATCTTATACCGATGATAGGAAACTATCTGTCAAGACTGGATTATAAATGTTATGAACTGCAAAGAGATACGGCCAAAAAGAATACAGCTGTATTATTACAGAAACTTGATAAGACGGAGGAATTTAACATTTGGCAAAACGGTAATTGGATAGTGGGATATAATATACCGCCCATAAAAATTACAGACGAGACATACGGAAGCTTTACACTGCCGTCTCAAATGTTGGAAGCGGCGGGAGTTAAAGAGGAAGCAGGCGAAGAGAAAAAATATTGTTATGCTTCTTACGTGCTTGACACTGATAACTTATCAGGTGAAATAAGCGGTTCTGATATGACGGTGACATGCGGATTAAAAGAGGCAAAGGGAAAACCAAACAGCTATATAGAGATAGAAGATGAAACGAAGTTAGCAACTATAAATATATATCTCGGAACTATTATATTAAATGCAGAAGATTACATGACGCCTGATGGAACCTCGAGTACTATATATTCAGGCAGTGAAACAACAAATACGGAAATGACTATTGATTTATTCAGAATATTTACAGAGTCAACCGATGTATCAGGAGAGTTAGTAGAAATTACAGCAGATGAGGTAAGTGCATTATTTTAATTATAAAAAATTATATTTTGAAAAATAGCAGTGAAAATAAGTCATGTTAATATAATTATTAGTTCGGCTCATGTTTTTAGAGTGAGAGTTTTATAAAATTAGCAGGCAATGCTTGCATATTAATTAAGGAGGAAATATTATGGCAACAAAATTTTTAGGAACGGCGGCATTAACAAAATTAGTAGAAAAGATTAAGGCGGTATCAACAGCAATACCGATAAAGTTAAGTCAGCTTACAAACGACAGCGGTTATCAGACAAGTTCACAGGTATCTACTACAGTTACGAATGCGACAAAAACTTTAGCTTTAAAGACTGAGGTAACAGCTGTAGACAATAAAATCGGAGATTTAGCTGATTTGGATACAGACAATACGAGTATAGTTAATGGAATCAATGACGCATGGACAAATTGTGAGGAAATAAGGGACAATATAGGAACAAGAGCAAATTTAACAACGACTGCTAAAACAGACCTTGTATCAGCTATAAATGAGGTAGACAGCAATGTAGATAATTTACAGGAAACTATGATGACAGGATATTATACAAAGGCTACAGTGGATACAAAAATAGCAGAGTCTAAAGCAGGACTAGCAACAGAAACATATGTAAACAACAAAGTGTCAAGCGTATACAAGTATAAGGGCAGTAAGGATACATATGGGTCCTTGCCGACAACAGGAAATGCAGTTGGAGATGTATGGAACGTTGTTGATAAGAACGGACAGAATTTTGCGTGGACAGGCTCAGCGTGGGACGCTCTTGGTGAGACTATAGACTTAAGCGGATATATGAAGAATGACGCACTGCAGGAAATTACAGCGACAGAGGTAGAAGCTTTATTTAAATAAACCTGGAGGGATATAGATGGCAACAAAAATTTTAGGAATGACAGCATTGACAAAGTTAGTTGATAAGACGAAAAAATATGTAAACGATAAAAAGATGATAAATGTAATGAATGATTCAAGTGCAAGTGGAAACTACTCTGTTGTTTTAGGAGGGCAGGGGACGGTGCCCGGAGTTTGTTCGGTTTCATTGGGCGGTTATTCTAATGCTGTGAATGGAGAAAGGGCAGTAGCAATAGGCGGCTGGTCTTTGCTCTGCAACGGTTATAATACTGTGTGCGGTAAAAATAATTTAGAACCAACAGCCGGATATTATTCTCATAATAACGGCGACGGATTTATAGTTGGAAACGGGACTTTAAGTTCCCGTTCCAACGCCTTCCGTGCGGCGTACAGCGGTGATGTGTATGCTATGAAGTCAATAAACGGAACCGGAGCCGACTATGCGGAACTTAGAGAATGGTCAGACGGAAATCCCAATAATGAGGACAGGTGCGGACTATTTGTATGCTTTGACGGTGAGAAGATACGGCTTGCAAATTCAGAAGACCCAAAAGACTTACTTGGAGTAATTTCAGGAAATCCATGTATAGTTGGAAACAACTATGACGACCAGTGGAGCGGTAAATATAAGAAGGATGTATTTGGCCGGTTGCTTACCGAACATATAACGTGGAAAGAAGAAACAGATAATGAAGGCAATATTATAACACCTGCAGGTGAGGGAGATGTATATATTTTATCTGAAGATTATGACCCTTCACAAAGTTACATACCGAGAAAAGACCGCCCGGAATGGGGATATATGGGAACGCACGGAGAATTGGTTGTTATAGACGACGGCACATGTGAAGCACAAGGCCGATGCAAGCCGAATAACGAGGCAAAAGCAACGGCGGCAGAAGATGGATTTTATGTGCTTGAAAGGATAGATGATAAGCATATTAAAATATTTATGAGATAAAACGGTTATATTCTGTCAAAATTAGTTCGGTTAAAATTTTAAAAAGGTCAGCGTTTGCTGACCTTTTTTATATGATAATAGCAAAATAAAAATATAAAGTTAAAGAAGACTTTTAACGGTGTTACAAATATTTCAGCAATTACACTGTGATGTAATGAAAATTATCTCAGTGGGACGATTACTAGCTGTACAAGACGCTTAGAGCAGTCAACTGAACTAATTTATACACCATTGTCAACAATCTCAAGCGGTTTATTAGACCAAATATTACTAAATTGTTCCATAGAATAATTTGACATAGGATAAACAATGTTGTAATATTGTATTAATACAGAAAGGGATGAGCGTTATGATAAAGAAAATATTAGAAAAAACCATGGTTTTAATTGCGGTAGTTATATTTATAGGAACGGTAAATGTACTAGCAGCTGATAACAACCACATTACTGTTTATGTAAATGATTCAATATTGGACGCTGATGTTAATGCGCAAATAATTAACAGCATAACAATGGTTCCAATGCGCGCTATTTTTGAAGCTCTAGGAGCTGAGGTAAACTGGAATGAGGAAAATCAAACTGCAGTCGGCACAAAAGATGGCGTTACAATAAGTCTGACAATAGGAAGCAGAACAATGTATGTCGGTGACAGCGTTAAAAAATTAGATAGTCCGCCTTTGATAGTTTCTGATAGAACATTAATGCCGGTCAGAGCTGTTTCAGAAGCTTTTGGATTTGAAGTGAACTGGGACGAACCAACTAAATCTGCTTATATAGGAAGCCATAACAGGCTTGACAGTTTAAAGCAGAAGGTTTCAGAAATGGGTATTGATGATAAGATATATCAAATGATGATTGTAACTCCTGAATCAATAACCGGGGTTGAAAAAGCTACTAAAGCCGGTGAGGCAACAAAGGCGGCAATAGAAAAATATCCCGTTGGAGGTTTGGTATATTTTTCTAAAAATATTGTCAGCGAGAATCAAATAAAAAATATGATTAATAATTCTCAGTCCTATTCTAAAATCCCCTTATTTATATCTGTTGATGAGGAGGGTGGAAGAGTAGCAAGGCTCGGGAATGCCGGTATTGGTTTTCCTAAAATTCCACCTATGAAAGAGATTGGCGATTCTAAGGATGTTGGAAAAGCTTCAGAGGCAGGTGAAACGCTTGGAACAGCGCTGAAAGAATATGGTTTTAATCTTAATTTTGCTCCGGACGCGGATGTTGAAATCAATTCTAATTCCTCAATAGGCGACCGTTCGTTTGGCAGTGACCCTCAGCTTGTTGGACAAATGGCGTCAGCCGAAATCAGAGCCATGCAGTCAAAAGGGGTTAGTTCCTGTATGAAGCATTTTCCCGGGCTTGGTGCGGCTGAAGGAGATACTCATAACGGTTTTGTTGCAACTGACAGGTCTTTAGAAGAAATGAATTTATGTGAGTTTGTACCGTTTTCATACGGAGCCGCAGCAGACTGTGATTTTGTTATGGTAGGTCATATATCAGCCCGAAAGATTACTGAAAGTGATGTTCCGTCATCTATGTCTTCAAGAGTGATAGCTATGCTTAGAAACGATATTGGTTTCAGCGGCGTTGTAATAACTGACGCCTTAGACATGGGAGCAATAATTAAGACTTATACGACGTCGGAAGCGTGTATAGCAGCAGTAAATGCAGGAGACGATATTTTGCTTATGCCCTCTGATATAGATGAAGCTCATTTTGCCTTAGCGAATGCTGCTAAGGAAGGTATTTTAACAGAAGACAGGATTAATTCCAGTGTTATGAGAATCTTAGATAAAAAAATGTCTAGGGGGTTAATTAATTATTAAATATGTTTTTTAATAAGAGTTTATTGCTATAGAATTGAGTATTAATAAATATCAAAACGGTGTTTGTAACACGGTTGTAACACATTTGTAATATTGTTGAAATAAGACAAGCTAATTGACTAAAATAAAAAATAATTTATACATGTTGCACAAAAAATGTATGATAATTTAGTGTTTATTCCCTCTTGTAAAAGTATTTAGATAAGGTTATAATTTAACTATAAGAAAGTTAATTTATAAAAATTCTGAAAGGGGGAGCAAAAATGAAATTCAGAAAGGTGATAGTCGGAGCGGTTACTCTTGCGGTTATGTTTGTATCATGCAGCGGATTAAGTTGTTTTGCTTTATCAGATGCCGGTTCAGACAAACCGGATGATATTGACCAATCTACGTTTGAGACAGTTGTTAAAATAGATGAAAATCTTAATATGATTATGGATAAAAATGAGAATTCTGAAGTTGTTTGCCAATCTGATATTGACGAACTCGCTGCCCTTATTGATAGATTTAATGATAGCATTATTAAGCAAAACTCCGGTTTGTCACAAATTCATTTTGATATCATTTGGAAAGTTGATTTTGTGACTAGCCAGATACCTGAAAAAGATAAACTTGATATGAGAAATATTCAAAAGAGTATTGAAAGTTTTAATAATATAGTCAGACTTTTGAAACCACGTACGGAAAGTGCTGAAGCTGTCGGATAATCTGTATCTGGTTATATTTATCAAAGTATAAAATTGAAAATAAAACTCCAAACCAAATAATCAAAACAAAATTTTATAAAACCCTCATTATTTCTTTTTATAAAAGAATTTTGAGGGTTTTTATTCGTTAGTCAGATGAAAATTAACAAAATAACCCAACAAATTCTAAAAAAGTCTTGTGCAGTTGTTTTGTTTTATGATATAATTACTAAAATAGAAAGAGTTACAGTTCTATATTGATATGAACTAAGAAGGTGACTTAAAGGTGACAAGTAATAAAAAACGAAAGATTCTTGTAGTTGATGACGTTGAGCAGAACCGTATGATATTATCTGAAATTTTAAAAGATGACTATACTGTTATTGAGGCTGATGACGGTGATGTTTGCCTTAAAAAATTGCGTGAAGATAAAGATATAATCTTAGTGTTGCTTGATATTGTAATGCCAAAAATGGACGGATTTCAGGTTTTAAGAGAGATGTCTAAAGATAAAGAACTACAGCACAAATCCGTAATTATTACAACGGCAGACAGGGCCATAGATGCTGAAATAAGAGCCTTGCGTGATGGAGCTGTGGATTTTCTTGAAAAGCCTTATAATTCTGATATAGTAAAATGCAGAGTGGATAATATCGTGACTCGTATAGTTTTGGAAAGCGAAATTCTTGAAGAAAAGCTTGATTTAGCCAATGAGCGTTTGGCTGCAATGGTAGATCTTATACCTGACGGCATAGCTATATTTGATTACTATGAGTCGGGCAGGGTGGATTTAGGATATTATAATGAATATTTTGCAAATATATTTAATATTACGCGCAGTATAGCTGATACGGAGAAAATATCTTTTGAAAGTTTAAATCAATTATTTGAATTGGACTTAATTTATCCGGGCGACAGGAGTCATCTTGAAGAAAAGGTTAAAAAATGTATTGATGATAGCGGAACTCTTACATGTCAGTTTAGAATTAAAAGGAATGGAGCGTTTAGCTGGGTTCGTATGTCTATGATTACATTTTTGGGTAGTAATGGAGTTTGCCGCTGTCATGTTTTATTCTCTGATATTTCTTCTGAAAAGGATAGAGAAGAACAGATAACCGACGCGCTTAATAAGCTTAGATATGTAACGAGACACGATAAATTAACTCAGATTTATAATAGAGAAACTTTCTGCGCTTCCACAGATAAGCTGCTCAGTGTCAATCCTTCTGTAAAATACTCAATTATTATGTGGGATATAAAAAACTTTAAAGTAATTAATGAGTTGTTTGGCAGCGATAAGGGCGATAAAATTCTTATATTAATAGCTGATACTTTAAAAAGTTTGGTAGGAAACAATGGAATTTACGGAAGAATGGAGTCTGATAAATTTGTTGTTTGTATTCCTGCAAGCCTATGTGATATAAATTCAATAATTAATAAAATGGATATGACGCTCAATAGCGCCAATATTGTTGATTATAATTTGAAAATTTTTGCTGGGATATATAATATCATCAATGATGAGAAAATACCAATAGACCAGATGTGCGACCGTGCCAATATGGCGCTTAAAAGCGCTAAGCGTGATTACGTGAACAGATATTCTTATTATGATTCTGAAATGCGTAAAATGGTTATGGAAGAAGAACTGATATTGAACGATATGGATACTGCTCTTCAAAATCAACAGTTTAAGGTATGCTATCAGCCGATTTTCAGCGTCACCAGCGGAAAGCCAATAGCTGCGGAAGCTTTGGTTAGGTGGATGCATCCTGATAGGGGCGTTATATCACCGCAGAAGTTTATAACAGTTTTTGAAAATAATAAGTTCATTACAAAATTGGACTGGTGTGTTCTTGAAGAGGTTTGCAAATTTCAAAAAAAGCGTCTCGACGCCGGAAAAGTTATGCTGCCTATTTCGGTTAACTTTTCCAGGCTTGATTGTTACAAACCTATGATATGTGAAAATGTTTTGGGGTTAATTGAACAATATGGACTAAGTCCCGATATGATAAAGATAGAGATTACAGAAACCGCCTATACAATGGATAAGGAACAGATAATAGATGTTACCAATAAGTTTAGGAGTTATGGGTTTCAAGTCCTTATGGACGATTTTGGAAGTGGGTATTCATCGCTTAACACTTTAAAAGATGTTAACATAGATATTTTGAAAATTGATAAAAGATTTATTGATGATATTGAAGATTCAGATAAGGCCGGTGCTATTGTTTCGAGTGTTGTTCGAATGGCAAGATTGATTGGCATGGATATTATTGCAGAGGGTGTGGAGACTCAGTATCAGAAAGACTTTCTTAGAGGTATCGGATGTGATACCATACAGGGATATTTTTATTCTAAGCCTTTGTTTGAGAATGAATTTAATGAGGTTATAGATAAATATAGTAAGCTGCCAATTGATAAATGTGTATCTGATATTAGAGCCAATGATTTGAATGTTGAGAGTATTTGGAGCGGAAATAAAGAAGTGGACGCTTTGTTTGGCGGACTCATCGGCGCTATGGGAATGTATGAACTTAATCCAAATGGAGTTCTTGAAATAATACGGGTTAATGACGGATATTATGATTTGTTTGGCTCGTCGCCAGGCAGTGTGTATTCTGATTTGGGTCTAAGTTTCAGCAGACTTGAGGATGAAAGCAAAGACTTGTTGCTGAACGCTTGCAGCAGAGCAAAATATGAAAACCAAATAATAAATGTTGAGCTTAAAAAGTATCATGAAGACGGTCATTTAATGTGGCTGTCATGCAGGGTAAAACATATTGGAAAAAGCGACAACAGAGACTTGTTTTATATATTGATAAATGATATAACAGAACAAAAGATGCGTGATACTTCACGGCAAATTTCTGTTTATGCGGATATGTTTAAATCATTTTTTAATGAAATTTTTGAAATAAATACAATTAATAAAACCGTAACGGTTATGTATACTGATGGCAGAATTGGTTTTGAGACAGGTATGAAGTTTGATATTGATACATTTATGAATTTCTGCAGGTCTAATTTGGCTGATCCTAAAGATTATAGTTCACTTGATAAAAATATAAAGCAGTCTTTTGAAAATGCACCTGTTTTTGTCGATACATATAAGGTTTTAGATATTGATGGTAATGCTAGATGGTATGAATGCAGGGTGCTGAAGGTTAACGGTTCAGATTTAGGCATATACCTTTGTTGTTCAGCAGATATTACTGAAGAGAAAAATATTGCTTTATCAAAAGAAAATATGAGAATAGCCGAGCATGTAAATGAGGAAAAGAAGCGTTTGTTTGCGGTTTTGAGCAGGCTTAATATATGTGTTTTCGAGTTAGATTTGAAAAATGACGTTTTTATTATGGATGAACAGACGGAATATGAATTTAATAACTTTTTCGGTGATATTTGCAGTATAAGCGGATTTGTTAATAAGACTTTTGGAGAAGACAAAAATGCTTTTGATAGCTATTTGTCAAAAGTTAAAAACGGCATATTTGATTCAGGAATAACTGTGAGAATTTTAATGAACTCAGGTGAATATGGCTGGTTTAAATTAGATACTGTGCGCCAAACCGAAAAAGGCGAAGTTAAAAAGATTATCGGCACGATACAAAAGGTAGATGAAAGTCTGACAGACGATATAGGAATCATAAGAGAAAAAGAACAGCTTGTAAGTATGCTGAATTCTATGCAGTTTGGAGTTGGAATTTTTGAGTATGATTCTGATAGTTTGGTACCGAAATTTTATAATAACCGTCTGAGAGAATTGCTTGAAATTTTTGACGGCAGTGTTTATACGTCGTCTCCTTATGTTAATGATTTACTGGTTTATATTTCTAATGTATGCGGCAAATATGTTAATGATAAAAATGGTGTTAATATAAATTTGTCAGAGGAACATGAATATAAATGTAGAGACGGTTCAAAAGCTTATGCAAATCTTAGTATAACTATAATTAGTTTCAGCAAAAATAAAATGGTAGTTTATTGTGTTATAGATGATATAACAAATAGAATTGAGGCGGAAAACAAATTTAAAGAGCAAGGATATGTAAACTCAATTTTGGTTGAGACGTCTGAGTATATAATATTAGATTATAATGCTGTAACTAAAAGTCTTACTATATCCATGCCGGTGCGTGATGGAAAAAGAAAAGAATACGAATACAAAGATATTAACTCTCTCAGTTCGGTAGGGTGGGTGTATCCTGAATATTTGGAATCAATTGATGAATTGCTGTTTAGGGAAAATTATTCTGAAGACAAAAAGGATGACAGCATAGAACTTTTAGCGAATATAGGAGGATGCGGATACAGATGGCACCAAGCTGTTTTTCATTATGTTCCTGACAGTGAGAATAAAATAGTTAGAGTTATCGGCAGAATTTCTGATATACAAATTAAAAAAGAGAGAGAACTTGCCTTGAGCAACGCTTTAAACGAAAGAGAAAAATTGTTGGAAAAAGCCGAGATAGACAGTGTTACGGGACTTCTCAACAGATTAACTACAGAGGAGTGTATTGAAAATAAATTGTCCAAAATAAAATCTGAGAGTGCGTTTGTGGTTTATGATATAGATAACTACGAAGATATAAACGCAGACCTGGGACATATAAAAGCAGAAGATTATTTGAAAAAAGTTGCTTCAGTGTTTGAGGACAGTTTTAGACATGGAGATATTATCGGCAGAATGGATTCGGATGTGTTTGTAGCATTTTTAACTGATGTTAAAGCAAAGGATGGAGTCTATAATAAGGTCGGCAAAACAATGGCAAAAATTTGCTTAGTTTCTGAGGAGTTTGGATTTGGCAAAATGGGCACAGTAAGCGCAGGAATAGCATTTTCTCCGGATAATGGCGTGGACTTTATGACTCTTTATAAAAAAGCTAATATGGCTTTGTGCAAAGCTAAAAAATCAGGAGGCAATTCTTATACAATTTATAGTGAAGTTTAAATGAGCTGAAATTTTTAGTGATTTTGATTAAATAATTGATTAAGAGTTGTCGAGTGGGGATTAGTATATGAAAAAATTATTGTACATAATTTTGATATTATTTTTATTCACTAATGTCATAAATATTTTTATTCCTGTTTTTGCTGAAGAAAGTTCCTCTGCGGAGGTGTCTTTTTGTGACAGGGATGGATGGGTGAGCATGGTTGACGGATACTCCGGCGGGCAGTTTAATTTTAGCAGGCTTCAACAGTATCCCCAGCCGTTTGTTAATGAAAACGGCAGAACGATGTTTCCTATTCTTTATTTTGATGAGATTTTTAGGGATGGTTTAAGTTATGATATTAATGATAATACTATAACGATAACAAGAAATATTCTTGATGTTATAACGACTGTCAGTGTTACTATAGATAGTAATGTTTTAATTAGAAACGGTGAAGAAATCGTTATGGATACCGTGCCAATCAGAATAGGAGAAACGATTTATATTCCGCTGTGGTGGGTTGCTGATTCTCTTGGATATGGCGTTTTATGGAGGGATTATCAAAGTAAATGGTGGCCTGGAGGAATGGTTGAATTTGGACAATTGACATCCATCTTTGTTTATGTCTGGAATGAGGATAAGGATTCTTCACCAAACGGATTAAGGTATTCATATACAATTGGCGAACGGTCTGATGATATGTCTGAAATCAAGGCAAATGCTACGTCAGATTTTGAAGATGTATTTGCTGTTATTAAAAGACTTCCTCAAGGAGCAACAGTTTTAACTACAGCGATTTATGGGCTTGATGGATATAAAGTCCCATATGATATATATAATGGAATAACAAATGCTGTGTTTAATGGAGGCTATAAGGGCGGATATAGTACATATTGTCTCGATGAGATTCCACCGATTATTAATAGTTTGGGTGATTTTACAAATGAATGGTATTCAGAGGAGCTTTCCGCTTTAGGAGAACCGGCGCTGTATGATTCAATCGGTCAAATATATCGTTTTTCATATATTCCTTCATTTTGGAATCCGTTTGTTGTTCGGATAGAAATAAACGATGATGGAACAGCAGATGTGTGCTATAAGTCCGGCAACGGCGTTGCGGGTCCTCACAGCGGCGGGATTTTAAAATCAGAGAGTGCCAAATTAAGCAGAGAAGAAACTAAAGAGTTTCTTGATTTATTAAATGATAAGGATTATTGGAATATGCCAAAAGAAGTTGAGAGATTAGGCTGTGACGGGTATGATGTAGTAATTGAAGGAGTAAAGAACGGTGTATATCATATAGTAAACAGGTGGTGCCCAATGGAAAACGATTCAGCTTTTTACATTGAAAAATATTTTGAAAATTTGGTAAAAGAAAAATTTCCTGAATAAAGTAAAAATAAGTATATTTTAATTTTATGATATCAAATAAAAAATCAGACAATAAAGAGATAAAGCTGTTTGGTAATTTACTTATATACCATGATTTTATGAGAAACTATTATATATTTTTGATAAATATATTAATTACTGCATTGAATAATCACGTTCATTATAATGAATTTGATAAATAGATAGAATGTTAAGTATTTAGTTTGTTTTTATACTTTAATAATATACAGCTATAAGTAAATGAGCGGTAAAATTATTAAATTAAGGGTTTAAGTATGAAATAAGCATCTGATGGCTAAATCTTTCATTAATTTAGATAATATATTTATTGAAGACAAACCAGATAAGAAATAAGATTTATTTTAAATCATTTTGATTAAAATAAATAATATAATTGACAAAAATAAAACCTCTTATAGTATGAACTGCTAAGTTTTTTATAATCTTAGTATCCATATTATAAGAGGTTTTTTGTGACTTTATATTTCAAAGCTATACATCAAAACTGATTTGTTCAATTCCCCGGTCTTGCTCACGGACAGTTGCTCCTACAGCCGGAACTGTCTTGGTTCTGAATCTTTCTATATTTTTCAGTCCTGAATCTGAAGCGGGAACGGCCTTTGACACTATACTGCCCTTTCTGGAACTCATTATGTTAACGCCTTGAGTTGTTCGCGTAGTTTTTAAGGGTATCCTTTCTGTATTTACGGTAATCGCCCTGTCTTTGTCTGAAAATAAAACAATGTCCATTTCGGTTTCGGCCGGAAGATAAAACATCTCAACAAGAGGCGATTTTGAAGAAAATCCGTTGGCAAGTTTTTTTCGGTTAGTTTTTGTTTGATATGACTTCAGCGGAACTCTGGCCGCCTTTCCGTTTTCAAAGAAGAATACCAAATCTCCTGAAAAATCATCGGTTGCGGACATGCCCACAATCTCTTCCTTTTCAGTTAGTCCGACAAGATTGGGTATAAACTCTCCCAGCAAACTTGCTTTGCTGTCGGGGACGTCGTAGGCTTTGATTTTATAAACGTCTCCTGATCTTGCAAAGAATATAATTTCACTGCTGTTCTGAGCTTCAATCTCCTGAATCATAGTATCATCGTCCTTGAGCCGCTGTTCACCGCTGGTGCGGAGTGATACGAGTGAGATTTTCTTTAAATAGCCGTGCTGTGTTCTGAAAAGTTTGACGCTGTAATTATCAATTATTTCTTCTTCGACTATGTCTTTAATCTCATCAGCAGTTATAATTTCAGTTTTTCTGTCGCTTCCATATTTTTTCGCTATTTGTTTCAGCTGTTTTTCAATCAGTTTGTTTATTTTTGTTTTACTTTCAAGGGTGGATTTCAGTTCCTCAAGTTCTTTTTTTAGGGTTTCTATCTCTGCTATCCTTTTTAGAATATAATCTTTATTCAAATTCCTGAGTTTGATTTCAGCCACATATTCTGCCTGAACCTCAGTTATTTTAAAACCCTTCATGAGGTTAGGGATTACCATGCTGTCGTCTTCTGTCTCACGGACAATTTTTATTGCCTTGTCTATATCCAAAAGTATCAGCGAAAGACCTTCAAGCAGGTGCAGTTTTTCACTTTTCTTTTGAATATCAAACGCTATGGCTCTTTTGATACAGCTTCTTCTGAATCTAAGCCATTCGCAAATCATATCGTTAACACCCAAAACAATAGGAGAACCTTCAACAAGAATGTTAAAGTTACAGCCAAAACTATCCTGTAAAGGCGTCATTTTAAAGAGCTTCAGCATTAATTTGTCAGGGTCTACTCCACGTTTTAAGTCAATAGTTATTTTCAGACCTTTGAGGTCGGTTTCGTCACGGATATCAGAGATTTCTTTGACTTTCCCTGACTTAACTAAATCAACTATTTTGTCTATGATTACCTCAACTGTGGTTGTATAAGGTATTTCTTTTATATCAATGCAATTTTGGCTCTTGTCATACTCATATTTTGCTCTGACTTTAAAAGAACCTCGACCGGTGCGGTAAATTTCCTTGAGTTCTGAGCGGTTATAAATCAGTTCTCCGCCTGTCGGGAAGTCGGGAGCCAGCAGTGTGTCAAGTATATCCGCGTCCGGGTCATGCATAAGCATAATAGTAGCCTCGCAAAGCTCACGCAGATTAAAACTGCAAATATTTGAAGCCATGCCCACTGCAATTCCCTGATTTGGATTTGCCAAAATGCTTGGAAATGTGGCCGGAAGCAGGGTAGGTTCTTTCATAGTGCCGTCGTAGTTATCAAAAAAGTCGACGGTATTTTTGTCTAAATCGCCAAATAATTCACTGCATACAGGATTTAACTTTACCTCGGTATATCTCGAAGCGGCGTAGGCCATATCTCTCGAGTAAACACGTCCGAAGTTTCCTTTTGATTTGACAAGCGGCAGCAGTAAAGCGCCGTTGCCGTCAGTAAGACGGACCATGGTTTCATAAATAGCCGAATCACCATGCGGATTCAGCTTCATGGTTTGTCCGACTACGTTTGCGGACTTGGTAAGATTGCCGTTTAAAAGCCCCATTTTATACATAGTATAAAGGAGTTTTCTGTGAGACGGTTTAAGACCGTCAATTTCCGGAATAGCACGTGAAATTATTACGCTCATTGCATAAGGCATATAGTTTTCTTCCAGCGTATCTATTATTTGCTGTTCTTGGATTATGGGTTTTTTCATTTAATATATTCACTCCAGTATTATGATACATCAGCCATTTCGATGTATTGGTGTCCGTTTTCGGCAATGTGTTCTTTTCTGCCGGCAAGATTATCTCCGAGAAGAAGGTCAAATGTTTCCTGAGTTTTTATAACATCGCATGGGGTGACTTTGATTAACCGGCGGGTTTCAGGATTCATGGTGGTCAGCCACATCATATCCGGTTGGTTTTCACCAAGACCTTTGCTTCTTTGAATAGAATATTTTTGTCCTTCAAGTTTTGAAAGAATCTCTGATTTTTCCTGCTCGTTGTAAGCAAAATATGTTTTCTTTTTTGAAGTTATCTCATACAAAGGGGATTCAGCTATATAAACGAAACCTTTTTCAATAAGCGTAGGTACTAACCGGTAAATCATGGTCAGAACCAATGTTCTTATCTGATAGCCGTCAACGTCGGCGTCGGTACAGATTATTACTTTGTTCCATCTAAGATTGTTTAAATCAAAAGAACTTAAATCCTTATTATGTTTTGATTTTATCTCCACTCCGCAGCCCAATACCCTGAGCAGGTCAACAATAACATCGCTGTTAAATATTCTGTCATACTCCGCTTTAAGACAGTTAAGTATCTTTCCTCGAAGAGGAATTATTGCCTGAAATTCGCTGTCTCTGCCAAGCTTACAGGCGCCGAGAGCTGAGTCTCCCTCAACTATATAGACTTCACGTTTTTCAGGATCTTTGCTCCTGCAGTCAACAAATTTTTTAACGCGGTTAGCTACGTCAAGATTGCCGCCTAGCTTCTTTTTTACGTTTATTCTTGTTTTTTCTGCGGTTTCACGGCTTCGTTTATTAACAAGAACCTGATTGCATATTTTGTCAGCGTCCATCTTATTCTCTATAAAATAAATAGCCAGCTGTTCCCTCAAAAATTCTGTCATTGCGTCCTGAATAAACTTGTTGTTTATAGCTTTTTTAGTTTGGTTTTCGTAACTAGTCATAGTGGAGTAAGAGTTAGATACCAATACCAAACTGTCCTGAACATCGCTGTATTGAATTTTGCCCTCGCTTTTATTGTATTTGTTGTTGGCTTTGAGATACTGGTCAATAGCATATACAAAAGCGTTTCTAACAGCCTTGTCCGGCGAGCCGCCGTATTCAAGAAAGCTGGAATTATGATAGTATTCGGTTGTGCTGAACTCGTTGTCAAAACAGAATGCAAAGCTCATTTTTAACTTATACTCAGGGAGGTCCTCCCTGTCTCTTCCGCTGCGTTCGGTTTCTATATAATGAACGCCGGTGAACTCTTTTTCTTCAGTCAGCTCTTTTATATAATCCACTATACCGTTTTCGTATAGAAACTCAAACTCTTCAAATTCTTCTTTGGAAATCTCGTTTTTTAAAACAAATTTAACGCCTGAATTTACAACCGCCTGACGTCTCAGCGTTTCTTTATAAAAGTCCAATGGTATATCAATATCAGTAAATACCTTTATGTCCGGCTTCCAGCGGATTGTAGTTCCTGTGTGGCGGTGTCTGAATTTTGTCTTTTTCATTCCGTCGATATTTTCTCCGGCTTCAAAATGAAGCTCATATTTATATCCGTCTCTGAGAACCTCCACATCCATATATTCGGAGCTGTATTGGGTAGCACAGGCGCCCAGCCCGTTAAGACCCAAACTATACTCATAGTCGCCGCCGGTATTGTTTTTGTATTTTCCGCCGGCATAAAGTTCACAGAAAACAAGTTCCCAGTTATATTTTTTCTCATGTTCATTGTAGTCGACCGGGATTCCGCGGCCGAAATCCTCAACTTCAATTGAGTTATCTAAAAATCTGGTAATTATTATTGTATCACCAAAGCCTTCACGGGCTTCGTCTATAGAGTTAGACAAAATCTCAAACATTGAATGTTCACAGCCGTCAATTCCGTCTGAACCGAATATTACAGCCGGGCGTTTTCTAACTCTGGCAGCGCCTTTTAGGGCCCTGATGCTCTCGTTGTCATATTTTTTAGCGCACATATTATATTCCTCCAAACAATTCGAGTTATTATACCATAAAACGAAATTATTGTAAAGCGGTCAAATATCCAAAAATCCGACACAAAAATAGAACGCCGGCAGAGCGTTCTATTTAATAAAATTCAGTTTATTTTATTCAGTCATAGTTCTGAGAGCGGCTGCTTCAGGGGCATTTGTTACAGATACGGGATAGCTTATTATAAGCAGGTCGGTAAAGTTAGTCAGTTCATAAAACTCATTGATTTTAAATACATTTTCATACTCGTTTGTTCCGCCGTAATTGTTGAATTTTCTGTAATCTACTATGTACACAGTTTCAAAATTATTGAGCGCCCAGGTAGAAAATGCGTTGCCGTATGATTCCTTGATAATCACTAGAGAACGTCCGTTGTTCACATCAGTGTTATACACTTGAAGCGGATAGTCGCCGCCCAGAAAACAGTTGTAATTTTTAAATCCGGGAACAATAGGTTCAACATTAGAAATAAAATCATTCATTTCCATATCATTGAAAGAATAACCTTCATAGCTGACTTTCGGACTGAATAATTGGAGAGCGTTCGGGCTTGACATCAGCATATCATAACCGTCAGTGTCTGCTGTAAAACGGGTGAGCGAACCATAATAATTACTTATTGTTTGTTTGTCAAACGTATAATATGGGTCTATGTCGTCACCAAGCTCATTTATAAATGCTTCATATACATAGTAGGCTCCAAGCTGGGTCCAGTGGTGGTCGGTATGGAAATAAATATTTTCGTCGGCATGATTCATAAGAGGCGATACTGCGTTGATTCCTTTAACATTATCATTCAGCTGTGAATATATTTTTCTGATTGCCGGCGTATAAGATGTTTTGTACTCATCACTTGCGTAAAATTCAGCGGCGGTTGGTACAACAATATTGTATACATTGGCGTTTGGTGCAGAATTTGCAAAAGCATTTATTGTTTTAGCGTACGCTGACCCTTGTTCATCGGAAATGTGTAAGAGTTCCATACCAAAATAGTCCTCATTGTTTTTGTCAAAGATGTCTACATCGTTAAAGTTTCCATTATAATTAGGATATCTGTACTCATCGCTTATTATAGTTTCATTCATTGGGTTTTCCTTCGAGTCAACAAAACCGGTTTGAGTATTTTCGTCCCAGCCGACATAGCTTCCGAACGCTTCTGATATTGCTCTTACCGGCACCAAAGTTCTGTCACCATACATGCGCGCAGGCACGTCCAAAATAATTTCATCATTGTTTTTTAACATGATATTGTTATCTATTGTTATTGACATTGTATCCTCATTCAGAAAAGCACTGGCTGTTTCGGACTTTTCATCCCAATAGACTTCGGCGCCGAGAGCCTCAAAAATCCCTCTCATAGGTACCAATGTACGGTCGTTTTCGCTTGCCGGCGGCTCATCAAATTCGGTTTTTATTCCGTTTACATATACGGAGATATCAGAAATATCAGCGTAAACTATTTGTGTGAGTGTAAGAGGTACGCCTATTAACGCGGTGGTTAAAACAGCCCCTATGATATGTTTTATAAATCTCATATGTAGTCCTCCAATTAATTATTGAAGATATTTTATCATATTTGAATTGAAAATACAAGGCGGATTAAGATTATTAGAATTGGTTTTAGCGCTCGGGTCCGGCGAGCGCAATTGGGCTAGGCTGAATACCAATGAAAGCATCAATTGATATGGAAAAGAAGACAAATTAAAATATAAATATTTTGTATATTAAACATTCCGGTAACTATAATTTTAAGAGTTAGTTTGCTGAGCCAGACCCGGTTCCGCCCGCCGAGCCCGGGCGGCGCAGATATTTACTTTAGCAGCTGATTCCATATAAAGTTGATGTTATTGGTTATTCAGTTTATAAACAGTAAGTTAAAAAATGGTTTTAGCGCTCGGGTCTGGCGAGCGCAACTGGGCTAGGCCGCATACCAATGAAAGTATCAATTTAAAAGGGAAAAGAAGACAATTTAAAATATAAATATTTTAATTTTATGCTAAAATTAATCTGTCAAATCCAATTTTATTAGATAAAGAAGAGTTATTTGTATGGGGTTAGAAAAATCCGAATTATATAATTGTGCCTGCTTTATAGCCAAATTTCAGCAGTTAAGAAAATTTCTTGAAATATAAGAAAAATAACTTGACTTTTGACGGTCTATAATATATAATATATTTGACGGTCATAAAAGGAGGTGAATTGTTTGACCAAAAAGCTGGGTCGTCCCACTGATAATCCAAAGCCGCATAAACTAACCGTGCGTCTTGATGATAGAGGTCTTGAGATTCTAGATAACTATTGCAGAAAAAATAATATTACTCGTATGGAAGGAATTCGGCAAGGGATTTATAAGTTAGATGACGAAAAATAAGGTGGAAGCGACACCCAAATTCAAAAAGACTGCCGCTTCCAAAATGCCAGCTATCAAAAATAGAGACATAAATAATTATAGCATTTATGTTGAAGTTTTTCAAGAAAATTATTAAAAGGTGTTTAGTTGATACTTTTATTAAGTAGATAGGTTTTTTCTTGATTTTTGTAGCCACATAATGTAGAATAGTTTTACATTAATAAAGAGGAGGTGAATTATGGCTGCTAAGAAACTGGGTCGTCCTACTGACAGCCTAAAGGATAAGGAAATAAGAGTTCGGGCTAATCCTGAAACAATCAGAAAGCTTGAAGAGTGCAGTAAAAGATTGAATACAAGTAAGTCTGATATAGTTAGAAGAGGGATTGATAAAATGTATGATGACCTTGATAAAAATTAAATCGGAAGCGGCGCAGCATCGTGAAAACATACACCGCCCCCAAAGCGCGCAGCTGTCTGAAAGACAGTTACACAAAAATATTATAACATTTATGTCAAGGTTTTTCAAGGGCTGCTGATTCCATATAAAGTTGATGTTTTGGTTATTCTGTTTATAAACAGTAAGTCAAAAAAATGGTTTGAGCGCTCGGGTCTGGCGAGCGCAATTGGGCTAGGCTGCATACCAATGAAAGTATCAACTGATATGGAAAAGAAGACAATTTAAAATGTAAATATTTTGTATATTAAACATTCCGGCAACTATAATTCTAGCAGTTAGTTTGCTGAGCCAGGTCCGGTTCCGCCCGCCGGGCCCGGGCGGCGCAGATATTTACTTTAAAATATATAGACTTCCTCAAAATATTGGCAGCTTTAGGTATGTTTTAGAATTTAGAAATAATATTATAACTCGCCGCGTCTGAATAAAAAGACGCGGCGTTTTTGTGTTTAAAACAAAAATATTTATGGTATAGTTACCTAATTTATGCAGAATAATATTATTAACAAATATGAAGCGTGATTAATTTAGGAAGGAATGAGATACATGGAATATTTAAGCGAATGGACAGTATCTCCTGAGAGGTGGCTCAGGCTTGGATATATTTTGGGCGCGTCAGAAAACGGCGGAAGAATAAGCATAAGCAGCGACGAGGAGGATTTATCTAAACTTGCCGCAGACACAATCAAAATAGGCGTTAAATACGCAGGCTCAAAAGTGTATAATTTTGGGGAACAAAATTTGCCTATAATGCGCCATGCCGTCAGGTTTTATAAGACCGGCTTAGGAATTTTTGTCAATACAATTAAGGGCGATAACGGAAATGTGTTAAACGTGGATTTGTTAGATAACCGCGGTATTAAAGTGCCGCTCGAAAATTTAGTTAAGCGTGAAGAGTTAGCCAAAGCTGAAAGTCTTGTCACTTCTGATATTACTATGGGAACGGTTGGGCAAGAGGTAACCTTATTTGAGTTTAAAACGCATTATATGAGACATATTATCAACAGTATAAAAAGTGGTACGTTTAATATGAATATATGTCTTTCAACAAAATCAAAGACTATTTCAGAAATTTTGAAGGTCGTTCTTGATGACCTATACTCAAAAATAGAGCCTGAGGCGCTGGAAAAGTATGAGTTCAGCGGTATAATAAGTGAAAACGGGGAGCAGATTAATTTATATAAATCAGATGGCACAGAACTTTCCAGAGAGCAAATTCTATCTGTAATGATTTATGTTTTGCTCAGAGACAGTTCGATAAGAACCTTTGTGGTGCCGGACAGTATATCAGAGTATACCGAAACGGCGATTCTGAGGCTTGGCGGAAATGTGATAAGGGTGTCGGGCGGCGACTCGGAGATAATGGAAAAAATAATTTCCAGCGGCAGCAGCGAACAAATGCTGATGCAGTTTGACGGAATATATGCGGCAGTAAAAATTTTGGATTTTCTGAATAGATACGATATTAGTTTTGACAGTCTGACAATGCATTTGCCGCAGATTTTTAAAGCCGAGGCAGAGGTTGCCTGCGGCGACGAAAAACAAATGGAAAATATAATAAAATCTTTAAAAAGACAGTTTAAGAATAATGCAACTATATTGGGCGATAGTGACACAGACGATGAAAAAGGAAGTGATAATAACAAAAAAAGTGAAGGAATTAAGATTGAAAGCAATGGAACTGTAACTATTGTTTTCCCGGGAAGCGGAAATAATATATTAAAAATTATTTCCGAGTCCGAATCTATGGAAACGGCGGAAGAAATATCAACGCTGTTTAAAAATAAAATAAAAACACTTGCAAAGAGCTGAACGGTATGTTATAATGAACACGATTTGTGAGACAGGCGCTTGCTTGTTTCACCGTACGGAACCTTGCCCGGTTATTGCCGGGCGCTTTATTATATGACAGATTTTTGCATGTCCTAAGATTCCGCGTCTGTGTTTCGCTGTCAACGGTCGATATTTAATGGCTGCGAATAAGTTTAAGGCGTTTGTATCTTGGATTACGCCGAATCGGGTCAATTTTAAAAAGTCAAAATCTTTTCATTAAGCCTGCAGGCGGAACGGATATGGTTGCATTGCAGCGGAAAAGTTTTGATTCGGAATGGTTTTGATTGCAGATTTGAATACAAATGACTGAAATAGTAGTGTTTCAGGGACTTGGTTTATGTCTTGAGTATTTTATACTGAGAATTTTTTAGTTTTGATAAAATATATAGGGTATATTTTTTGTATTGTATTTTAGTTTGTAACAGCTGTTTTGGCTTTAGATTTTCTGTAGGGCGTAATGTGTGTTAAAACCTTTGTCTGTGCAGGAATTTGTTGTTATATTATCCGGAACGAATCGAATAAAAGTTATTACAGGAGGAAAATTTTGAAGAATAATAATGATACACGACAGAACAACAATAAGCAAGCTCAGAACGTCGCTAACAAGATGGCGCATAAGGTCGTGGATAAGATAGCTAAAATCAGCGGTGTTAATGAGAAAACAAACAACAATAATAATCGAAATAAAAATAATAATAGTAACGGTAAAAACGGAAACAGAAACAGCAATGGAGGAAACAGAAAGAATAATACGCCGAAACATACAGATAAACCAATCCGTATTATACCTCTCGGCGGACTGAATGAAATCGGCAAAAACTTAACTGTTTTTGAGTATGAGGACGACGCTTTGATACTGGACTGCGGTATGGCGTTTCCTGACGATGATATGCTTGGTGTTGATATTGTTATTCCTGACATAACATATCTTCATAAAATCGCGGATAGGATTCGCGGCATAGTTTTGACGCATGGTCATGAGGACCATATCGGAGCTTTGCCTTATGTTTTAAAAGAATTTTCAGTTCCGGTTTACGGAACCAGGCTTACTCTCGGTATTTTAAAAAATAAGCTCAAAGAACATGGTATACTGAATCAGGTAAAGCTTAACACGATTAATGCAGGAGACAAAGTGAAGCTTGGAGCATTTACGGCTGAATTTATTCATACAAACCACTCAATAGCCGACGCGGTAGCAATCGCGCTTCATACGCCTACAGGTATAATACTCCACACCGGCGATTTTAAAATAGATTCAACTCCTATAGACAGCGATATGATTGACTTGGCACGTTTCGGCGAGCTGGGTAAGGAAGGTGTGTTAGCGTTATTGTCTGACAGCACAAATGCTGACAGGCCCGGAGTAACATTTAGTGAAAAGTCAATCGGAAAAACCTTTGACAATCTGTTTGAAAAAGGCGAGCAGAACAAGCAGAGGATAATCGTAGCCACGTTTGCATCCAATGTACATAGGGTGCAGCAGATTATTAATTCCGCGGTCAAGTATAACCGTAAGGTCGCTGTGTCAGGACGGAGCATGGAAAACGTAATATCGGCGGCAATAGAGCTTGAATATATGCACGTGCCTGAAAATACACTGATTGGTTTAGACGAGATAAACAAGTATCCTAAAGAACAGCTTGTTGTTATAACGACAGGTAGTCAGGGAGAGTCAATGGCTGCTCTGACAAGAATGGCGTTTACCAGTCACAAAAAGATTAATATTGAACCGAATGATTTAGTTATCATTTCTGCAAGTCCTATACCTGGAAATGAAAAGTCTGTAGCCAATGTTGTGAACGAGCTTTTAAAGCAGGGAGCAGAGGTTATATATGAAAAACAGGCTGACGTCCATGTTTCTGGGCACGCTTGCCAGGAAGAGCTCAAAATGATATTGTCTTTGGTTAAGCCGAAATATTTTATTCCTGTTCACGGAGAGTACCGTCATCTTTGCAAGCATAAAGGTCTTGCTGTTCACACGGGTATAGACCCTAAAAATATATTTGTTATGGACTTGGGTAATGTTTTAGAATTGTCGCGCTCATCTGCAAAGATAGTGGGTTCTGTGCCGTCAGGCAAAGTTTTGGTTGACGGATTGGGTGTGGGCGACGTTGGCAATATCGTTCTTCGTGACAGAAAGCATTTGGCTGAAGACGGTATAATTATAGTGGTAATGACAATAGAAAAAGAGAGCGGCGAGTGTGTTTCAGGACCTGATATAATATCAAGAGGTTTTGTTTATGTTCGGGAATCTGAAGACTTAATGGAAGAGATTAAGAAACAGACAACTTCTGTTGTTGAAAATTGTTTATCAGGCCACAGTTTTGACTGGACTACTCTGAAAACAAGAGTAAAAAATGATGTCGGCAACTATCTATATGTCAAAACAAAACGCAGACCGATGATTCTTCCGATAATTATGGAAGTATAGAATATTTGATATGTAAAGTTTTGCGTATTAGCCCTTGACTTATTTGGACTCATATAGTACAATGAAAATTGATGTATAAGAACTATATGTCAGACAGTTCATTAGTACCATCCTGTCTAAAAATAAAACTAGGGCGAGTTTTGAATATTACGTAAATCTGTGCATATTAACATAAAATTTTAATTGCATTGTTTCGTCAATAAACAAAAGACGCTCTGTCAGAGCGTCTTTTATTATTATAAATTATTTAAATAAAAAAGGAGATTCGGATATGTATACAGTTTCGTGTGAAACGCATTTTGATTCAGCACATTTTCTATTAGGTTATAAAGGCGGGTGTAAAAACATTCATGGCCACAGATGGGTTGTCAGCGCGTCTGTCAGCAGTGAAACCCTGATAGAGGAAGGCGGAAACCGAGGCATGGTTATAGACTTTAATGAAGTAAAGCCTGTTTTAAATGAACTCGTAGAATGTTTTGACCACAGACTTGTTGTTGAGAGAGATACGCTTCGCAGTACGACTATGCTTATGCTTGAGGAAGAAGAGTTTGAGGTTGCAGAGGTTGATTTCAGACCTACGGTTGAAAATTTTTCTAAGTATTTTTATGATGAATTAAAAAAGCGCGGCGTTCCTGTATCCAAAGTAAGAGTTTATGAAACTCCGGAATCTTATGCCGAATACTGTGAGGACTAGTATGAATCATGACAGCCAGGCGTTTAAAGTATGCGAGAAGTTTGTAAGTATAAACGGTGAGGGAATTAAAGCCGGACAGCTTTCTGTTTTTGTAAGGTTTAAGGGCTGCAATCTTGACTGTTCGTATTGTGATACTAAGTGGGCAAATGAAAAAGACGCGGATTTTGAGTCTATGTCTACAGACGAGATAGTTAAGTATGTTGTTGAAACCTCTGTACAGAACGTTACATTGACAGGCGGCGAGCCTCTTATACAGCCCGGTATATCCGGGCTGATAAAAAACTTGAAGGAAAACGATCTTAATGTTGAGATTGAAACAAACGGCGCGGTTAACTTGAAGCCGTTTTGTTCTGACGAAACGCGTCCCGATTGTTTTACAATGGATTATAAACTCCCCTCGAGCGGTATGGAAGACAGTATGCTGACTGATAATTTTTTTTATTTGAAAGACAGTGACTGTGTTAAGTTTGTGGCCGGTTCTGAAAATGATTTAGAAAAAGCTCTCAAAATTATACATGAATATGATTTGACAAACCGCTGTCATGTTTATATCAGTCCTGTATTTGGGAGTATAGAACCTGTCAGGATTGTTGAGTTTATGATAGAAAATGTTTTAAATAATGTAAATTTGCAGATTCAGATGCATAAGGTTATCTGGAATCCGGAAGAAAGGGGAGTATAAATTTGGCTGAGAATAAGAAAATTGACACAAAAGCCATTGAGGAGCATATCAGAGGAATTTTGACGGCTTTGGGAGACGACCCAAACCGTGAAGGTCTTGCTGATACTCCAAAGCGTGTGGCTAAAATGTATGCCGAAGTTTTTGACGGTATGAATTATACTAACCATGAGATAGCACAGATGTTTAATAAAACATTTGAGGATGATCCGGATTCATATCATAACTCAAACGATATTGTTGTGGTTAAAAATATTGAGGTTTTTAGTTTTTGCGAGCATCATATGGCGCTTATGTATGACATGAATGTGTCGGTGGCGTATATTCCAAACGGCAGAGTTATAGGTCTGAGCAAAATAGCCAGGATAGCTGATATGGTGGCAAAAAGACTGCAGCTGCAGGAGCGTATAGGTTCTGATATCGCTGAAATTATGCAGGAGATTACAGGCAGTGACGATGTGGCTGTAATAATTGAAGCCAGCCATAGCTGTATGACAGCGCGCGGAATTCAAAAGCCTTCGGCAAAAACCAGAACACGTACTATGAGAGGAAAGTTTGAGAGTGACACGAGTTTAGTCACTCAGCTTATGGGAGAGTAGAGTAGGAGACGATAAAATGGATAACAAAAAAGCTTTGGTGCTTTTCAGCGGAGGGGTTGACAGCACTACAGCGCTTGCAATGGCTGTGAAAAAGTATGGCGCTGATAAGACTGCGGCGCTTTCTATTTCGTATGGGCAAAAGCATTCAAAAGAAATAGAAGCGGCGCGTAAAATTGCCGATTATTATGGTACAGAATTACTAGAGCTGGACCTTTCAAAAATGTTTGAATACAGCAGCTGTTCGCTTCTAAAGCAGAATGAGGATGCTGATATTCCTAAAGAAAGTTACGAAGAACAGCTGAAAGATACTGACGGCGAGCCGGTATCAACATATGTACCGTTTAGAAACGGTCTTTTTTTAGCGTCTGCTGCAAGCATAGCGCTATCGCTGGAGGCTGAGATAATTTATTATGGAGCGCATAGCGACGACGCGGCGGGAAGCGCTTATCCGGACTGCAGTAAAGTGTTTAATGACGCTATGAATACTGCAATATATGAAGGCAGCGGACATAAAATAAAGATATTGGCGCCTTTTGTGGAATGGAATAAGAAGCAAGTTGTTGCTGAGGGCGTGAAATTGGGAGTGCCGTACGAAATGACGTGGAGCTGTTACGAGGGCGGAGATGAGCCGTGCGGTGAGTGCGGAACCTGCCGTGACAGAAGAGAAGCATTTTTGGCTAACGGTCTTGATATAAAATAGAGGTGATAGATTTGGAGAATATTCAAAGAGAGCAGGAAGGTTTGACTTTGCTGGGAAATCAGAAAACGGTATATAAAGCAGATTATGCTCCTGAGGTTCTTGAAACATTCGAGAACAAGCATAGAGATAATGATTATTGGGTAAGATTCAACTGCCCCGAGTTTACTTCGCTTTGCCCTATAACAGGTCAGCCGGATTTTGCGGAAATTATTATTTCCTATGTTCCTGATGTAAGAATGGTTGAAAGCAAGTCTCTTAAATTATATTTGTTTAGTTTTCGTAACCACGGTGATTTTCATGAGGACTGCGTTAACAAAATAATGAAGGATTTGATTGAGCTGATGGACCCTAAATATATAGAAGTATTTGGCAGGTTCACGCCGAGAGGCGGAATCTCAATTCATCCATATGCAAACTACGGTAGACCCGGAACAAAATGGGAACAAGTGGCTTTTGAACGGCTTACACACAGAGAAATAGTATAAGAAAGTTTTTAATTTTCTGTTGTGGAAATTGAATTCAGTATTATAATGTATAATAGTATAAGAGTTTATTAGATACCGTTTTTAAAAAGATTTTTTCTTGTTATGCGGGATATTTGATATGAGAATAAAAGTTTATGAGGTTACAATATGAATGAAATATATGCTTATCATATTGTTACAGATAGACCTATGGAGAAAGGTCAGCATATTATTTTCAATGATGTTAATTATAGCGGCGTTTATAAAAGAGTAAATGATAAAATTCAAATTGTGAATGATATTTATTTACATCCTGAAAATATGATGCGGATATTCTTGAATATCATAAGAAAATAGCAATGAGAGAATTAGCATTAGAAAAAGTGCGTAAAGATCTTTATTCTGATTATCCATCCAGGTTGAGCTGTTAATATGTTTCGAACAGTATAGAAGAATTTGAAAAATGAGCGGAGCTGTTTATTGACTTAAATATACCAACTTATTTTATTGTTAAACTGAAAATAATAGGAAACATGTTTGTAGGCGATGCCAATAATTGTTTTGAAGCAACTTTATATAAAGACAAAAATTTATTGCTTGCAAAACGGTACTGGAACAACTGTCCTAATGAGGATGGTGTTCCTTCAGTAAAGGAAATATTAGTAAATGGTGATATTAAGGTTATTGAAATTATAAGAGAAATAAATGCAAATGTATAATTATAGTTTAAAGCGGAGCCATAGTTTCCGTTAATAAAAAATTTTCCAAGCTTTTTTAGTTTGATGATAGGTATATAAGAATAATATCGTTATTATTTGATAGCGAATCCGGATTTTTTATTATTAGTAAAAGAGTTAAAATATACTAATAATATTGAAGTGTCAAATGTCTTAACTAGCGTGCGTTTTAATAAAATATAATTATACTTAGTCTTTACGTATTGAAATCGGCAGTTATATGTATAACAATGAAAAAATCAAGTTTCAGAACTTTTGATTTTTAAGAATAGATTATATTATTGCATATATGAATATTATGACGGCTTTTTAAAGCCGTTTTTATTGTGCTTAACTTATAGTCAAAAATTTTGAAAATTAAAGTCAAAAACCATAACATCACTATTGTTTAAATTTTATATCAATGGTATAATTATCCTAATAATTATTAATAAGGAGATAAAAATGGATACTGTAGAAACAAAAAATTTTATTGAATCCGGGCAGGCGATTCTTGGAATTGAGTTTGGTTCGACAAGAATAAAAGCAGTTCTGATTAACCGTAATCATATACCAATCGCTTCAGGCGCACATGACTGGGAAAACAGATTGGAAAATGGAATTTGGACGTATACTCTTGATGATATTTGGTCCGGGGTTCAGAAATGCTATGCTGATATGTGTGATGATGTTTATAAAAAATATGGCGCGAAGGTTGAAAATCTTTCTGCTATAGGTATAAGCGCCATGATGCACGGGTATATGGCGTTTGATAAAAATGATGAACTTTTGGTGCCATTCCGTACCTGGAGAAACACTATCACCGCTGATGCGGCAAGCCGTTTGACAGAACTGTTTAATTTCAATATTCCCCAAAGATGGAGTATTGCTCATTTGTATCGGGCGATTCTTAATGGAGAGGAACATGTAAATAGTATAAACTACCTCACAACCCTGGCCGGTTATGTTCACTTTGCGCTGACAGGTGAACGTGTTATTGGTATCGGAGACGCATCGGGAATTTTCCCTGTTAATTCTGAAACTAAGGATTATAATTCAGACATGATTAATAGTTTTGATAAAGTGATTTCTGAATATAATTTTAGCTGGAAGCTGTCAGATATTTTGCCTAAAGTATTGGTTGCCGGTGAAGAGGCTGGAGTATTGACCGAAAAGGGAGCCGGAATGCTTGACCCGACAGGTGCTCTGAAACCCGGAGCTCGATTCTGTCCGCCGGAGGGTGACGCAGGAACCGGGATGACTGCGACAAACAGTGTTGCGAAACGTACCGGAAATGTTTCCGCAGGAACATCTGTGTTTGCGATGGTTGTTCTTGAGAAAGAATTGTCTAAAGTATATTCTGAAATTGACCTTGTTACAACCCCGTCAGGCGAGACGGTCGGTATGATTCACTGCAATAACTGCACTTCTGATATAAACGCCTGGGTAAATATGTTTAAAGAGTTTTTGACGGCTATGGGATTTAATGCAGATATGTCCATGCTTTATAAAACGTTCTTTGAGGCGGCTTTAAAGGGAGAGCCGGATTGCGGCGGACTGCTTGCGTATAACTATTTTTCGGGCGAGCATATAACAGGATTTGAAGAGGGTAGACCTATTCTTGCCAGAACTCCTGAAAGTAAATTCAGTTTTAACAATTTTGCTCGGGTTTGTTTATATTCTGCGTTAGCTACATTAAAAATTGGATTGGATATAATGCTGAACGGAGAGGGCGTGAAGCTTGAAAAAATGCTTGGTCATGGCGGATTCTTTAAAACTCCTGAGGTAGGACAGAGAATTATGGGTGCTGCGATTGATGTGCCTGTAACAGTAATGTCGACAGCGGGAGAAGGAGGAGCATGGGGGATAGCTTTGCTTGCAGCGTATGTAATAGAGAGAAAAGATAACGAAAGTCTTGATATGTACTTGGATGAAAAGGTATTCGGGACAGATGCCGGCACTACCATTGAACCACGAGAAGAAGATGTTTTAGGGTTTAATAAATTTATTGACCGATATAAAAAAGGTATATCTATTGAGAAAACAGCAGTTGAAAGTTTAAATTAAATATTGATATAAATACATTTTTAGTAAAAATAATATACTAAATATTTTGATTTGTTTTATAAATATAGAAATAAGCTGTCTATTATTGGACCAACCTCAAAAAGTTAGATTAAAAGTCTGATAATTGATAGGCCGGCTAATATTTGACAGCTTATTTTTATTAATATATAAAGTAAATAATAGCGGAAAGTCAGCTGAAAACCGGACGGAAAAATTAAAGGTGTTTTTAGTGAACATCGGTAGGCTTGTGTTAACAAGCGCGTTAGGTGAGCTACCATCTGAACACGCAGTGTTCAATATATAAATATTATATATTTTTTTACTTATTAAAAACACTATCTATTTACTTTGTATATGACCCCATATAAAAAATTTATTATTACATAATAATGGTGTTTGAACCATTTCTTTTTATTTGAGTATTCATAATAATGACATTGCAGGTTATAGCAAAATATGACCATATGTATAACACACACTTTCTTTGAAAGTGTGGTCACACTCGCAAGAAAAAGAGACGCTTCACCTGTGACCACACCTGAAAGGTGTGTGTAATACAAAGTTACTTGTTTTGAATAACCTACGATGTCAATAATATGAATACTCAAATAAAAGAAAAAGTGCTTGCTCGCTTAGGTCGCCTAACGGCTCCAAAGGGCGCTCGCCCCCGCTCATTTCATCATGAAGCCACGCTTCATGGTGAAAAAAGCCCTACTACTTTCCCGTTGACTTTGTGAACTTCCGTGAAAAAAGATATTCCGAGTTCTTATTTTAATTAATTAAAAAAGTTGGTTTTTCAATTTAATTTAACACAAAAAAACAGGGTTTTAGTGAGCTTCGGTAGGCTTATTGTGACCGCACCTGTAGGGTGCGTGTGAGCAAAATTAGTTTGTTTTGATTAACCTACAATGTCATTAAATTACTTAGTTGTGATGTGTGTTAACAAGCGCGTTAGGTGAGCTACCATCTGAACACGCAGTGTTCAATATATAAAGTAAATATTTATTAAAATTTACTTTGTATATGCCCCCATATAAAAAAATTTTTTATTATATAATAATGTATTTGAATCATTTAATTATTACACTAAAAAAGCGCGTTTTTCAGTGAACTTCGGTAGGTGTATCTGTGACCCCACTGAAGGTAGGAGTCACAGACATAGAAGGATAATCAAAACAAGTCACTGTATATTAGCAGACAGAGTCTTATTCTGTTGCATTTTTTATAAATGGAAGACCCTTTTGGAAAAGCTGAATAATTACGTTCAAGTAGTTTTTGTTATATTTTATTTAAATAAAATAAGCTGTCCTAAATGGACAGCTTATTTTTAAAATTTGGAGCGGAAGACGAGATTCGAACTCGCGACGTTCACCTTGGCAAGGTGACGCTCTACCACTGAGCCACTCCCGCATATATACACTTTTTAATGCTTAAATATTATAACATGAAGTCAGTTATCTGTCAATACCTTTTACAATTTTTTATTATATTTTATTTACGTAAAATTATTTTATACTAAAATTATAGTTCTAACGATGAAACTGATTATAAATATTTTAATTAAAATTTTATTAAAAAGTCTATTGAAAACAAGTCAGTAAAAAATCAGCGGCTCCGTAAAGAGCCGTTGGATGTGAATAGTAATTTTAACCGCCGAACAATCCTTTTACCTTATCAATTATGCCTTCAGCTTGATTTTCCAAATTTTCTACAACGCTTCCGTTAGGGTCAAGCTTTGCCTTCACCATGTCAGCTATATTTTTTAATTGTTCGTCCGGCAAATCAATTCCGATAAGACCTTCTATTGTTTTGATTGGGTCGGATTTAAAGTTGTCCATCAATCCATCATCAGATTGAAGTTTTTCAACGGCTTCTTTGACTTTGTCCATAATTTCTGCGATTTCCATAATTAAACCTCCTTAAAATTTAAATAAACTGCTTTTAAATATATTTTAAATAAAATGTATGAAAATGTCAATATAAAATTGTATATTTAATTAAATATTTTTAATATATTCAAAAACTATTGCAGCGATATTGATTTATTAGGATAAAAATAAGGATTTATTTTTAATAGTATAAATGGCCTTTATATAAAGATTTGGATTTTAATACAGTATTTTTTTAATATATGTTATATTAAAGATTTTTAAAAATTATAGAATATATGAATTGAAACATTATGAAATGTCACGCTGCGCGGAATATGACCGGTCACTCAGCGGGTTGTGTAAACACGCAATACATCAAACTAAGTCTTATTATATGACAACTAAGTTAATTATTGGCGTTTATAGTTTATATAATATACATTTTTGTTTAAAAGTGTAGTCACAGACATTGAAGGCTTAAGGATCAGAGATACGTTGGCTCACACCTACCCACAGGTAGGGGCATAGTACACCTGCCGATATTCACTAAAAATACTGTCGCCGTATAATAAAAATTAATAAGTAAATTATTATACTTGAATACACAAAATTCCATTACATCTGCTGTACATACTTAGAAAAGTTTGTTATACTTTTTTCGATTACAAACTTTTCCGCAGCTGCGCGCCTTACGCGGCAGATTTCATCTGCATTGAGTATTCATATTATTGACATTGTAGGTAAATCAAAACAAGTTATTTTGTATTACATCCACCTTTTCTGGTGGAGTCACACCTACCGAAGCTTGCTATACTGCATTTTTATTCAATTTTTAATTTCTTTATATTGTAAACACACTTAACGTTTCTGTATAGTTTTCTGTTTACTTTTCAGTTTATTCAGAATATGACCGGCAGTTCTAACTCGCATAATATTAACTGATTATTGCGGAACATGGTTTAAAATATGTAAATGAAGTGAACCTGTATGGATTACATTGAGGAGGTAAATTCCTTTTATATAGTAAAGATTGAAAATTTATTGATTAAGATTAAAAAGCAATTTCATTGAAGATTTCATGATATTAATTCTTATAACAATGATAAAACTACATAATAAATAAAAGAAATGAATTAGGTATTGTACCTAATTCATTCCCTGGAAAGCTAATAAAAATTTATCTAAACTTTTGGGTTCATTTCAAATTGAATCCTGTTCTGTAATATTATTTTATTTTGCATTCTTTTTAATTTTGTCCCAATATTCTTTTGCGGCCTGTTCGTTTTTATTATTTGCGTATTCATAATACTTTTTATCTTTTATATTGTCAGGTAAATACTGCTGAACAACATAATGGTTTGGATAATCATGCGGATACAGATAATTCTGTCCCTTTTCAGCATTCCCCTCACCGTCATAATGCTTGTTTTGCAGCTGTCTTGGTATTGAGCCGGTGTCTATTGTTTCTATATCACGAATAGCGTTGTTGATTGCCATATAGGCCGAGTTGGATTTGGGGGCGGTCGCCAGCAGTACAGCGGCTTCTGCCAAAGGAATTCTTGCCTCAGGAAAGCCCAGCATGAGCGCGCTGTCTACACAAGCCTTTACAATCGTAATCGCCTGCGGATAGGCCAGTCCTATGTCTTCACAGGCTATAACCATAAGACGGCGGCAAATCGACTGGATATCATCGGCCTCAACCAGCCGCGCGAGATAGTGTACCGCTGCGTCAGGGTCGCTTCCTCTGATAGATTTTTGCAGTGCGCTCATGACATCATATTGACTGTCGCCTTTTTTGTCAAACTTAAATGACTTTTTTTGAGTGCACTGTTCAGCCAGCTCCATGGTTATTTTCAGGTTGCCCTCGCTGTCGGGAGGCGTATACATAACCGCCAGCTCCAGAGAGTTCAGCGCTTTGCGAACATCTCCGCCGGCTTTTTCGGCTAGGTGACGCATAACGCCGTCTTCGCATATTATTTTTGTATCCGGGAAATCATCGGTTTGAATTTTTTCAAGCCCGCGTTCTAAAGCCACAGAAATATCATCAGGGGTCAAAGGCTTAAACTCAAACACTGTAGAGCGGCTGAGTATCGCGTTATAAATATAGAAATAAGGATTTTCGGTTGTGCTGGCTATCAAGGTGATTTTTCCGTTTTCGGTGTATTCAAGCAAAGATTGCTGTTGTTTTTTATTAAAGTTCTGTATCTCATCAAGATACAAAAGTATTCCGTTCTGTCCAAACAGCCCGTCGCTCTCTCTAACAATATTTTTTATATCCGACACGGACGCGTTTGTTGCGTTAAGGCGATACAGCGCCTTATTTGATGATTTAGCGGCTATATTGGCAACTGTAGTCTTGCCTGTGCCGGACAGTCCGTAAAATATCATGTTGGGGATATTTCCGCTCTCAATAATATTTCTGAGTATGCGGTTTTTTCCCAGTATATGCTGCTGACCCACAACCTCGTCTAAGGTTGTGGGTCTGAGTCTGTCCGCTAACGGTTTATTATTAAGCATAGAGTGGGTGTTTGTCACAAAGAGCCTGAACACGTTTTTTAACGTCCTCTTTGTTTCCTTCAAAATCTTTGATAATCAATGAAATAAGTTCTGCAACTTCAACCATGTCTTCCTCTTTAAAACCGCGGGTAGTAACAGCCGGAGTTCCGAGCCTGATTCCGCTTGTAACAAACGGGCTCTTAGGGTCGTTTGGTATGGTGTTCTTATTACAGGTTATTCCGACCTCATCCAGCATCTTTTCAACTTCTTTACCGGTCAAATCCTGTTTTATCAGGCTAACCAGCATGAGATGATTGTCGGTTCCGCCTGAAACGATTTCAAGCCCTCTCTCCTGGAGTGCTTCAGCGAGAGCGGAAGCGTTTTTCTTAACCTGCTTTTGATATTCTTTAAAGTCGTCTGACAGAGCTTCTTTAAAGCATACCGCTTTTGCAGCGATCACGTGCATAAGAGGTCCGCCTTGATTTCCTGGGAAAACAGCTTTGTTTATCATCGGACCATATTTTTCTTTGCAAAGAATCATGCCGCCTCTGGGACCTCTAAGGGTCTTGTGAGTTGTGGTGGTAACAAAGTCCGCATAAGGTACCGGGCTTTGGTGTAAACCTGCCGCAACCAATCCTGCTATATGCGCCATATCAACCATGAGATAAGCGCCAACCTCGTCGGCGATTTCACGGAAGCGTTTAAAATCTATTTCTCTTGCGTATGCGCTTGCGCCTGCCAATATAAGTTTGGGCTTGTGTTCCAAAGCAAGCTCACGAACCTTATCATAGTCAATGCGGTGCGTTACCGGGTCAACTCCGTATGGCACAACGTTAAAATATTTTCCTGAAATATTTACCGGTGAACCGTGGCTGAGGTGTCCGCCCTCCGCAAGGCTCATGCCGAGATAAGTGTCTCCGGGTTCCATAGCTGCAAAAAAGACAGCAAGGTTTGCGGTTGCTCCTGAGTGCGGCTGAACGTTGGCAAATTCAGCGCCGAACAGTTCCTTTGCGCGCTCTCTGGCGAGGTCTTCAACTATATCCACATATTCACAGCCGCCGTAGTAACGCTTGCCTGGATAGCCTTCAGCGTACTTGTTTGTAAGCGGCGTGCCCATTGCTTCGATAACAGCTTCGCTGACGAAGTTTTCCGAGGCAATAAGCTCGATTTTATTGCGTTGTCTGTTGATTTCTTTTTCGATTGCCTCAGTAACTTCAGGGTCAACCGATTTTAGGTTTTCAAATTCAAACATCAAATAGTCCTCCAAATATATAATTTTTATTATTTACAAAATAAATGTTGAAAAAAACATACATTCATATTATAATGTTAAAAATAGATTTTTGCAAGGGGTATTTTAAATATGAGGGAAAAAATTGCTGATAAAAAAGAGAGAATATTAAAAATAATTGAGATATTTGGAAAAGTGTACAGTGACGCGGACTGCACCCTGGAATATGACAATCCGCTTCAGTTACTCATATCCACCCAGCTTGCGGCGCAGTGCACTGACAAGAGGGTCAATATAGTAACAAAGGATTTATATAAGAAGTATAGGGATGTATATGATTTTGCCAATGCTGACGAGCTTGAGCTTAGAGAGGATATTAAGTCTACAGGCTTTTTCAGGAACAAGGCGAAGAATATAATAGGCTGCTGCAAGATGCTGATATCTGATTATAACGGAGAAGTTCCACGTGAAATGGAAGACTTGCTAAAGCTTCCCGGCGTTGGTCGAAAAACGGCGAACTTAGTCAGAGGAGATTATTTCGGGATACCGGGGATAGTTGTTGACACTCATGCGACCAGGCTTTCGAACAGGTTAGGGCTGACGACAAACAAGGACCCGAAGAAGATTGAAATGGATTTATTAAAGCTAGTGCCGGAAGAATATCAGACGTCTTTCTGTCACCAGCTAGTGTATCATGGACGGGAGTATTGTCCTGCGGCAAGGCCTAAATGTGATATATGTCCTATAAGCGAATTGTGCCCGAAAGTTGGTGTATAAATTTTTATTTATAAAAAAACTATTTATATACTATGTATATGACCCCATATAAAAAAATTTATTATGTAATAATAAAATTTTTTATATGGGGTCATATACAAAGAAAATAAAAAAGCACTTGTCATTATGTGAACACAAATGATAGGTGCTTTAGTCTTTTTTAATATCATTTAGAATTTCAAAAAAATAATCTAATTGACGTGGTGACAAGGAAAATAATATATTCAATATCTTTTGTATTTTATCATCATCTTTAATATAATAATTAAAGAACTCATATGGTGTAACTTCTAAAAATTCACAAATATAGAAGAATCCACTTAGTGATGGTAGAGAGTATCCGGATTCAATTTTATTTATATATCCTTCACTTTGACCGATAAACTCATTCATCCGGATATGAGTTAATATTATTAGTTCGATTTAATAAGTAATCGGTTGAGGTATTGTAAAAGTCGGCAAGTTTCACTAGAAAATGTAGAGGTATAGTTTGAAAACCTCGCTCATAACGAGAGTATACAGTTTGTTGTATTCCTAAAATATCAGCAATATCTGTTTGTTTTAGTCCAGCATTTATGCGCAGAATTTTTAATCTTTTCAAGTACATTTTAACATATCCTCCATTAAACTTCTGAGTTTTAATCTTGTTCATCAATATTAAAATAGGACGAGGGCAAATTAAGATTAAGCAAGTCGCCGGGTTTAACCTCTAAAATATCGGCAATATTAAAGAAAACTTCTAAAGAGAAGGAAGAAGATATATTAGGAGCTTCAATAGAGCTAAGATGTGAACGGCTAATATGTGCTTTCTCAGCAAGTTCATGTTGAGTATAACCCTTAGCTTTTCTCAAAGCAGAAATCATTAATCCTAATTCAACGAATCGGTCTCTGTTTTCAAAACCAACTTCTTTACGCATTTTTATATCCTCCTAAAAAATTATTAAATATGTTTTTGTATATTGAACACTGCGTGTTCAGATGGTTGCTCACCTAACGCGCTTGCTAACGCAAGCCTACCGATGTTCACTTAAAAACCAGTTTTTTGTGAATTAATTTAAAAGGAAAACCTTGCTTTTTTGATAATTAAATCAATTGGAACTCGGTAAATCTTTATTCACGGTAGTACACAAAGTCAACGGGAAAGTTACAGGGCTTTTTCATCTTGAAGCGCAGGTTCAAGATGAAATTAGCGGGGGCGAGCGCCCATTGGAGCCGTAGGCGACCTAAGCGAGCAAGCACTTTTTCTTTTATTTGAGTATTCATATTATTGACATCGTAGGTTATTCAAAACAAGTAACTTTTTATTACACACACCTTTCAGGTGTGGTCACAGGTGAAGCGTTTCTTTTTCTTGCGAGAAAAAGAAATGGTTCAAACACCCTATTATGTAATAATAAATTTTTTTATATGGGGTCATATACAAAGTTAATTATAATAAATATCTTCTTTATATATTGAACACTGCGTGTTCAGATGATAGCTCACCTAACGCGCTTGCTAACGCAAGCCTACCGATGTTCACTGAAAAACCCGCTTTTTTAGTGTAATAATTAAATGGTTCAAACACTTTATTATGTAATAATAAAATTTTATATGGGTCATTACAAAGTATAGTTTTAAAGAGCTATAAGCTAAGTTATAAAAAAGAGTATTATGAACCCAAAGTCAAATGTAAGTATACATTGACTGCAAATATATTATATCATATTGAATAGGCAATTTTATTCCATGAAAAGGAGTAAATTAACGAATGTATGTCAAATAAGGAAATGTTATAGTTTTTATATGTCATAAATAGCCTTACGACAAAATAAAAAACAAAAAAGGGAGCCATAGCGGCTCCCATAAAAAATTACTTCTTTTTATCATACAACCCGGCGCGGTCATTGATTACCAATAACCTCATCAAATCCTCAGTAAGCCCCAGCTTGCCTTCCTCATCACCTTTTAAAAATCCCTTATCTACCAGCTTAGTTATTGTAGGAACTGCCCATTCAGGCATGTTCTCATCAATATAATCATAGGTCGCTAGCTGTGCTTTGATATAATCTATCTCTTTGGTGTTGTTCAAAATATCAGCGCCGATTGCGTCAATAACTTTATCCTGACTTTCGTCCTTTTTCTTTAACTCTTCATATTCGCTGCTCAAAAGTTCGTCACCGCTTTCTAATTTATATTCTACTCCAAAATAGTTGCAGATACCTTTATAAATTCCCACTGCACATTTATATTTTCCGTCGTCGCTGGCTAAAAACCTGTTGTCGTCATAATTGTCTATAAATGCAGTCTCTACCAGTATCGCCGGCATGTTTGTGTGTTTTATAACCGCAAAGTTTGCTGACTTTACTCCCCTGTTGCAAAGCCCTGTCTCTTTTGCAAGCTCCGGCTGTACACAGTCAGCTAATCTTCTGCCCTTAGAGCTGCCGGTGTAATAGTAAGTCTCGCACCCATATGCTTTTGTGTTTGCTGAGTTGCAATGGATAGAAACAAATATATCAGCGTCCCAGCTGTTGGCGGCGTTGTATCTGCCTGCAAGACTGGCGTTTAGGCCCTCCGCTACCGTGTCCTTTAAGCTGTTTCGGCTCATCTTAACTTCAAAACCGTTTCTTTCAAGCAAAGGTTTTAATTTTAATGCTATTTCTACAGTAACATCCTGCTCTTTGAGCCCGTAACCTACGGCTCCTGTGTCGTTTCCGGTTGGGTTGTGTCCCGGGTCAATAAAAATCTTTGTCATATTACTTCACCTCCTTCACTCTTGTTCTGCTCTTTGAGCTGTTTTAAAACTTCGTCCGCTTTTACAGCGTTTGGGGTGAAACTATTGTTCTTCCACCAAGCCCAAACAGACGCGCCAATTGTGAATAATAGGCTGACCGTCTGATAGATATCATTATCAGCGATGCTAACCGCCTGCTTGCCGCTCATGGCCAATATTTGGTTCAGCAGCGCTACCAGCAGAACAATCGTGCGCGCTACCGCTCCAGCTGTTACTTTGCTCATTGTTTCACCTCCTCGTTTAGTTCATCAATCCGTTTGTGCGCAGACTTTGTGGACTGCTCCACTGCTGTCATGCGTTCCACCAGGTCGTTGTGCTTCTCTACTTCTTTTTCAAGCAAACTTATCCTGTAGCTTGTGAGCCTGTTTGCTGTAAGAACTCCTGTTACAGAACCAAACATAGTTCCAAACAGAGCCAGGCCCGCAACAACTATTTCGGGTGTGATAAAGCTCATTATTTTGCTCCTTTACAAATGTATTGGCGAATACATTTATAGTATAGCAAATATCGCCTGCCATGAAGTGCCATGTGTTTTCGCTTGACAAAGGGCTTCCGGTAGAGTAGAATTATCGTAAATTGCAAATAATTCTGTCATAGGATGTGATTATAATGGAAAAAACACCAATGGCAATGCGTAAACATGTTGCTATTTTCGGCGATACTAATGTTGGAAAATCCACATTGTTTAATAAACTTTTAGGACAGGAGGCGGCTATTGTTTCCGATGTCAGCGGAACAACCACCGACCCTGTGACCAAGGCGATGGAGCTTATCCCTTACGGACCTATCGCACTTATTGACACGGCAGGTTTGGGGGACAAGTCGGTTCTTGGAGAACAGAGAGAAGCCAAAACCCTGGAAATTATTAAACGTACTGACCTAATATTATATGTTCAAGACGTCAGTTGTGAGAACGTTTTAAATCCACGCCCGATTGACAAAAATATTCCGACTATATTTGTTTTTACAAAATGCGACTTGGCAAATGCTAAGACGCTGAACAGTGCCAGCGCTAAATATCCGGATTCAGTGCTGATTTTTGACTATAACGAGAAGAGCATGGATAGTTTGAGAAATAAGATGGTTGAGGAACTGACAAAGCAGGAAAGGGACGATGAGACGCTTATCGGAAAGCTTCTGCCTAAGGACAGCAGTCTTGTTTTGGTCTGCCCTATAGACAGCGAGGCTCCTAAGGGCAGGCTGATACAGCCTCAGGTTCAGCTTATCAGGGATTGTCTTGACCACAATATGAAAGCATATGTAACCAATGAGGTTACGCTGTCTGCCGCTCTTGAAGATTTAAAGCGTGTAGATTTGGTTGTCACAGATTCACAGGCGTTTAAGACGGTTGATAAAATTGTTCCTAAAGAAATAAAACTAACATCGTTTTCTATGCTTTTGGCGTATCAGAAAGGTAATTTCAGGCAGCTTTTAGACGGCGCGGCGGCGATTGACAAACTTAGCGCTGATTCAAAGGTGCTGGTGCTTGAGGGCTGTACTCACAATACTTCGCATGAGGATATAGGAAAGGTTAAGATACCTGCCCTGATAAAGAATTATCTAGGCGGTGAAACGCCCGAATATGAGTTTTACACCGGTTATAACCTGCCGGGAAGTTTTTCGGATTATGACCTTATTATCCAGTGCGGAATGTGTATGGTAAACAAAAAGGAAGTTGTCAGCCGATTAAAAGAGGCGGAGGAAGCAAGCGTCCCGGTGACCAACTATGGGATTGCGCTGGCTAAGCTAAGCGGTATTTTGGATAGGGCATGTGAAATTTTTGCAGAGGAAGATTAATGTGTTATGAAATTTACAAAAAGCGAAGCTCTTGAGATTATAAAACAGAATAAAGAAGTCTTATCGGAGGAACTCAGAGAAAAATCCCTCGCCGTGTGCAGGGAGAATTTCGGTAACTCGGTATATGTCAGAGGGCTTATAGAGTTTACTAATTATTGCAGGAATAACTGCAAGTATTGCGGCATTAGAGCCGGCAACAGAAATGTTCATCGTTATAGGCTCACAAGAGAGGAAATTTTGGATTGCTGCCGTGTCGGCGCAGGTTTAGGGTTTAAGACATATGTTCTTCAGGGAGGAGAGGATCCAGGATTTTCGGATAATGAGCTTTGTTCAATTGTTTCGGAAATCAAGACGGAGTTTCCTGAATCGGCGGTTACTCTATCAGTTGGCGAGCGTTCGAAAGATGTATATAGGGAGTTTTTTAAGGCCGGGGCGGACAGGTTTTTACTGAGGCATGAAACTTCGGTTGAAGAGCATTACAGTCTGCTCCATCCGTCTGATTTAAGTTTAAAAAACAGAAAAAGATGCCTTTATGATTTAAAAGATATAGGGTTTCAGGTTGGGGCAGGGTTTATGGTAGGCTCGCCGTTTCAGAAAGACGAATATTTGGCTGAGGATATTATGTTTTTGCAGGAACTTGAGCCGCATATGGTGGGGATAGGTCCGTTTATACCACATAAGGATACGGAATTTAAAGATTTCCCTCAGGGAACATTAAATATGACCTTAGTAATGCTGTGTATTACAAGATTAGCTCTGCCGAAAGTGCTGCTGCCGTCTACTACTGCGCTGGGGACAATTTCTCCGACCGGCAGAGAAGACGGTCTGCGCTGCGGCGCTAACGTTGTTATGCCGAATTTGTCGCCTATAGGCGTAAGGCGGGACTATTCATTATATGACGGAAAGATATGTATGGGCGACGAGGCGGCCGAGTGTATAAAATGTTTGGGAGCTAGAGTGGAGACAGTGGGATGCAGGCTGGATTTCTCGCGTGGCGACAGTCCGTTGATATAGGGATTAAAACAAAATTTCAGCATTATACAAGAATAGAATGTGCGGCTGATGTTAAAATTGATATGACGAAAAAAAGACAAAAATAAAAAACACCTCTGCGGTGTTTTTATTTTTATAAAATTATGTTTGCCAAAGCCTCGCAGTGTTTATAAAAGCTTCGCAAAACACCGGCTTTGTGAAACTTTAAATTCAAGACTAAACCGCTCTGTCAACCTTGCCTGATCTTATGCATCTGGTACAAGCGTAAACTTTTTTAGGAGTACCATCGACAATAGCTCTGACACGTCTAACGTTTGGTTTCCAAACCTTATTTGATCTACGGTGTGAGTGAGATACTTTGATACCAAAGCTAACGCCCTTTCCGCAAATTTCGCACTTTGCCATATATATACACCTCCTTAATAGTTTAAAAATTAACTCAACTCGAAATATTATAACAGAAACTATTTTATAATGCAAGTACTTTTTCAAAAAAATTTTACATTTTATTTATATATTTTTATATTCATTACTTTAAAACTCCGCCTGTGAGTTCTTATAATTCTGCAAAATATCTTATTTATTAAACTTTAGTAAGCTGATGACGCTATGTTATCAGCTTTTATTATTTAAAGTTATATTGATTTACTTAATATAAATAATGTTTATAAAGTTATAAAGCAAATTATTTAGCTGTTAATTTAAACAGATAAAGCGAAAATGTTATTTTTACTAAATAATAAAAATATTTTAATTATATATTGTATAAAACGCTAAAGTGTGCTATAATACCAGTAAGGGGTTTCAGGTAAATTTTACCAATAATAAAGGGGGAGTATTTATGAAAAGAAAAGTTGCGGTAATCATTTTGTGCGTCGTTTTTTTGGTTGGAACATTTTACGTTTTTGCCAGTGACGCACTGATTAATCAAGAGGATAAAACAGATGTTTTGGAAATTGCAGAAACCGCTGAATCTGCTGAACCTGACTCCACAGCGGAAATAGTGATCGAAACATCTCCTGAGCCGGATTCGGAAACTGCTGAACCGACTGCTTCTGCGGCTGCGGAGGAAGAGGATTTGAGCGGTCAGGCCGGAGAGAATGAAACTGAGACAACAGCGTCACAGTATCCATCAAATTTTTATGAGTTAGCTCAGGTTTTAAATAGTAGAGATATAAACACTGTAGGAGTCTGCGATATATTAACCAGTTATTTATATCTGCGGGACGTATACGGTCTCAGTAATCAGGAGCTTGAATACATCGCAGGACTGATTATCGGCGGCGCTGAACCTAGCAATATTATGGAAGCCGCATATTTTTGGCTGGATACCTGCGAGGATATATCAATTATTGAACAGATATACAATAAGAAAAGTGAATATGAAGGCGGTAAGTTTTGGGTTGAAAACGCTTACAACGACGTGACTGAATATATACATGGCGAGCTGTCTGTGGACGACGTTAATCATTATCTTGAGGCGGGTGCAGCCGCTGTTGATATACAAAATGCTAATATTTTGAGCAGAAGGGGAGTTTATACCATTCAGCAGATACTGGACAGAATCATCGGCGGCGAAACAATAGTAGATGTTATGAATGACGTTTATGGGACTAATATAACTCAGCCTGTCAGTTTATTTGGGCTTAATGAAAATGAGGAAGCGGATGAAAATATTTTAGACAGTAAAGAATTGGCCGGGCTTGAGAATAAGCAGATTGAGGAATCTGCCGAAGAAATATTGTCTGACAGCGGCGTTTCGGAAAGACTTTCTAAGAAAAGAAATGAGAAAAACGCAGGGCTTGTAGAACAGCTTGTAGTTAACGGAATTATCCCGGGTAGAATTGATGAGGATTTGGGGGTGATTTTTGATGAGTAAGCTGAAATATTTTTTGTTTATTTCTGTACTGATTGTAAGCTGCTTTAGTATTTCGTGTTATGCTTCAACATCCGATTCGCTTTATGAGCAGTCTTTGGTTGAAAGCATGATAGCTCAGAACGGTTCGAATTATGAAAGTCCGTTTATAGCCGCGGGCGGCAATGTGGAATTAAGCGACGGAAATGTCAACGTAAATGAGGTTGATTTGAGCCTGCCGGGGAAAAATGGTATGGACGTTAATATCAGGCGTATTCATTATGTTAACGGCAAGCCGGGCAGCTATTACGGAGTAAGCACTAATGGAAGTGTGGCAACAAGTCCGATGTATTTATATAATTACGTTTTAAACGGAGTTTCAAAAACCGCATATGTGGCCTTTGATAAGGAAGAAAATTTAACAGATGAGTTTTATACAACATCTTCATTGCTGGGTTCAAATATGAGCACTGATACTCATGGAACAAAATACTACGAATATTCCAGTATAAAAAGTGCTTCTGGAATATTAATGACTAGGGATAAGAATAAACCTTCGGTTCAAAATTATCAGCTGTCGAATGAAGTGTTTGCGTATATGGGCAAAAATTCCGATGTTGAAATTGGTTATGGCTGGTATGTCGCGATGCCGCAGATAAGCCAAGTAAATGTTTCGGGGAGCAGTTATATAAAAAGATATACTTATCTGTTTGAGGATGAAAACGGACAGACAATGAATTTTACATATGAGTTTGACCTTGAGGGAACAAAGTGGGTGTTTGACCCGGAAAGCTGCAATGTGTCGGCGCCTGACAGCCAGTACAACGCTCAAGTTTACAGCGATAATCAGACGCATGCTTTGGGATTTCAATACGATGTTGTTATAACAGACGGAGACGGAAAGTCATATTACTTTTTAAAGGGGATAAATAAAAATTGTCTTCCTGCCGCCATTATAGACAGATACGGAAACACTGTCCGCTATGCCGCAAACAGCAGCGGTGTTGCTGTGACAGATACTTTCGGCAGAAACATTCAGGTATCGTCATCAGGTATAACCGTTACCAAAGGCAGCTATGTCAAAAGCGTCGAGTATCGGCTGGTAAGGTCAAATGACACAACCAGGGATCCATCGGGGCTTCTCAGCTGTTTTTCAAAATATTCTTTGCAGGTGAGAAAATATAATGGCTCGGGATATGAGACTACAGAATATGTGTCACACAAAAGCTCAATTCAATTTATAAGCAAAGAAGTTTACTATTATGATAAAATCGAAAAGATTATATATCCGACAAACGCCTCGGTGGAATATGAGTATGAGACAACGCCGACAGTGAAAAAGTTCTCTTCAAGCACAGGACGGTATAAAATTTCACATAAGGATTATCATATTAAAAAAGAAATTGCTTATGAAGACGGGTCAGAAAAGTATTCAAAAACATACAGCTTCTATCAGTACATACAAAATGCCGCTACGGTGCCGGGTGATAAGGAGCGCTATGTGACGGTTAATGAAACTTATGACGACGGTTCAAGTAAGAGTATGAATTATAATTATGATTATGCCGGAAGACTATATGAGATAAAAGGAAGTATTGATGGCAAGGTGTATAACGAGCAGTATACATATTCCAGTAATTCCAATAAAGATTTGAGCAGTCTTGGTTCATCAACGATGCTTGCACTGAGAAAAGCGAATATGCAAAGCGTTATAACTACCTATGGCGGGAATATAATAAATGTTACATATAATAAATATAATAATAGAAATCAGCCAACATATTCCCTTAATGGTGAGAAAGAAATAACTTATACTTATGACGACAGTTTTGGGCTTCTGCTGACGAAGAATTATAAAAAGGATGACAGTACGCCCATAAGAATACAAAACAGTAAAACTTCAGATGGTAAGAGTATAGCAAGCTCTAAAATTTATGAAAATAATGCAGAGAAGTCAACGACTTCATATACATATAACAGTGACGGTACAATAGCAAGTCAGACAGTAACTCCGTCAGTGGGGGCGCAGGTGACAACCGTATATAGCTATACATACAATCCGGACGGCTCATATAGATTAACATCAACCGTCAATAATGTGTCTGATACTGACGGGAATAATTCGTCGGTGACTACTGTTCAGAATTATGACTGGCTGGGAAATCTAGTATCCGCAACCGACCCTAACGGAAATACTTTCTCATATCAGTATGACGGTTTGGGGCGTTTAGTAAAGCAGATAAACCCGGACGGAACATACCAGACAGCTAGCTATAATATAGCAGACAACAGCGTAACGGTAACGGATGAGAATGGGAATGTAACAACTCAGGATTATACTCCTCTTGGATATTTGGATAAAATATATTTGGATAATAATCAGAACAACATAGCCGCCCAATATACATATGACAATCACGGAAGAAAGACGAGCGAGACTGCATACCAAAGCATAGGCGGAAAAAAGGTAACTGAAAATTATACGTATGACCAGTTTGACAGAGTGGTATCACAAACAAGCAAAGAGGATAATACTGCGCTGGACACAGTAGGATATGAGTATAGTTACGGAGACGGTTTTTCAAAAAGTGAATCTAATATTACAATAACGGTTCCGTCAAGCGCAAAAAAACTTTTGGCGGTATTTCATAACACATCGGTATCAGCAAGTTCAGCAGTCAGTGTTAAAAACGGAAGCACTGTATACTTTGCCGACTCGGTTTCGGCAAAAGGAGCGCGCTCGGTATTGGTGGATGTGTCAAATCTGTCAACTGTATCGCTTAATAAAATGTACGGGAAAATATATTATAAATATTTGACTGATGATGATTTATCAAAGAATATAACACTGCTGGGAGGAGCCAGCCAAACGGTAAAGACCACATACACAGGAGACAGCACATATGTAAAGCCAACAGTTGAGACAGTGCTGGACGGTTTGGGAAACAAGGCGTCTGAGACGTACTATAAGCATGGAACGAGTACGGTGCTGAATAAAAACACATATAAGTATGACTATATGGGAAACGTCCTGGAGACAAAAGGCGGCAGAACCTATACTGAAAACCTGGGAGACTATACGTCGAAAGCGGAATATGATTATATGGGAAATCCGACAAAAACCTACAGAACCGACGGAAGCTATATGACCGCCGCATATGACGGATACGGAAATGTATTGAGCCAAACTGACTATATGGGAAACACAACCACAATGGAATACGACAGGCTGGGAAGAGCGATAAAGGCAGCGGCGCCGTTTAATGGTTCAGAAAAGAGCAAAACCCTGACATACTATGACGGAACCAGGGATATATATACTCAATATGCGTACGACAATGCAGGAAATATGGTGAAGACAGTAACAGGACAGACAAGCAAAATAGCTGATCTGTACGGGACACTGCCGGATGCAGCGGCCAGCCAAACATATGAGTATGACAGATTCGGAAACGTGATAAAGGCAACCGACGGACTGGGAAAAAGCAGTACGGCAGCTTATAATCTAATGGGACTGCCGGTGACAGAGACGGACAGAAACGGAAACGTAAAGACAATGACCTTCAACGCGTACGGAAGTCCGCTGACGGTGAGCGTAACAAACGGAGAGACAATAACAAATACATACAGCAAAAACAATCTGCTGATAAGCGCCAAACAGGGAAGCAGCACGGTGTCGTACACGTATGACGACTATGGATATGTAAAGACGGAGAACAGCAACGGTATAGTAAACACATACACAAACGATGTTGAAGGAAATAGAAGGAACTATACCCAAAAAGAGGGAACAAATACATATATAAACGCGTCATATACATATGACAAACTAAGCAGAATGACGAATGTAAATTTCGGAAACGGGATAAGCGCGGGATATACATATAATGCAAATAATCAGGTGTCAAAGGAAACGAGAGGAAGTCTGATAACAAGTTATGGGTATAGAGAAAGCGGACAGTTGTCTATGATGACAACAACAAATGGAAGCTGGACGCAGGGATATATGTATGATTACAATTTGTCAGGAAATCAGATATTAAAAAGAAGCATAGATTCAGAGAATAATATATTTGATGACACAACATATACATATGATAACTTAGGGCAGCTGTTGAGCGAGACGTCAGCTAATTACTACGCAGCATATATGTATGATACGAGAGGAAATATAAAGCAGAAGAAAGAAGGAGACAATAATCCAACATATTATAGTTATGACAAAAACAATAGATTGACATTTTCATCAAATGAATATGGGTTATATACATTTGAAGATTCTATATATGAATATGATGGAAATGGAAATCGTGTAAAGACGAGAAGAAATTATTATGATGATGGAGGAGATGAATCGGTAGATATAGGATATGACGAATTTAAATATGGATATGATGCGTATAACAGACAAATAAGTTATTATAATTATGAAGTAGATTATGTAGGAGACTATGAGGATGAGACAACAGCAACGTATACATATGACGCGATAGGAAGAAGAGCAAGCAAAAAGGTAGACGGAGCGACAACAACGCACAGATGGGACGGAAGCAGCATAGTAGGAGACAGCGGAACAGGAGCGGCAACGTATTATAGAGGTATAAATATAATAGCGCAGAATAAGAACAACGCAGTGAACTACTATGTATATGACGGACACGGTAACACAGTAACACTGACGGACGCAAACGGGGCGACAGTATCCAAATGTGACTATAGTGCGTATGGGAATAGAACGTCAATAAAGAGTTATATAAATACGCCGTTCAAATACTGCGGAGAATATCAGGACAACGAAAGCGGAATGGTATATCTGAGAAACAGGTATTATAAAATAAACGAAGGCCGCTTCACGCAGGAAGACCCGGCAAAAGACGGACTGAACTGGTACGCATACTGCGGTAATAATCCTGTAAATTTTGTTGACCCGTTTGGATTGGATAGTATAAAAAATTATTGTACTAATGAAGATAAATTAACATTAGAACAGAAAAAAGCAATGAACTCAGCTATAAATGCATATCATGATGGAGTTTTATCCTATGGAGATATGTTAGAAAATTTAGCACTTAACGGAGGAACTATAAGTGAATTGGCAAAGGGACCTGCTGTAGTAGCAGAAATGGTGGGAAGTGATTTGAACATAACGGTTTATGCAAATATAGAATCTATAGAAATTATGGCGACCTTGGATTCTGGAGAAAAGGTAAAAGGAATTTATACGCAAGAAAACTATTCAATGATGTTAAATAAAGATGACCTAGGTGATATAGAATACTTAAACTCAGGAGGAATTACTTTTAAGGAAATTCTTTGTAAAGGCATAGAAAGTTGGTCTGGTAGTGTTAATGGAATAAATATAAATGTAAATGTTGTATATGGAAAAAGTAATACCAATAAAACGGTGAAAGTGAATTTTCTGTATGGAAAAAGAGAAAATAGTGAGTCACCTGGTTTAGTTTCAAATATTTATTATGAGATGCGTGTAGATTCGAATGATATGTCAGTTAGAAACTTTTCTATACTTTGTGGTCATGAAGCTGGAGGTCATGCAGCATTCAATTTTAGTGATGCATACGTAAAGTCTTCTGGAATTACTAATATAAGTTCCATAATGGGTGATGGCATTCAATATGTTACTGATTTAGATAGAGCAATGCTTCTTAGAGCATATACTTATGGATTTAATATTAATATGAAATATCAAGAGAATATTGACCTATTAAATATATATTCTCCGGGTTGGAAATATAAGGAGAGAAAATAAAATGAAAAAATCTTTTAAATTATTAATAATCATAAATATAATAAGCGTAATGATAGCTAGTATATTAACATTACAAATTTTTGCAACCCCCAATTATCAAAGTTTTGAAAACAAAACTGGTTCTATTGTTGAAGAAATAAATATTACATATGTTTTAAAAAATGCTACTTATATTACTTCGATGGTTGGAGATAAAAATGGTATTATAGCATACGTAAGAGATTTAAATACTAATAAACAAATTGATAATTCGAGATATATTTATATTGATTATAATGGAAATGTTACTGAATGTAAATTTTTTGATGATTTGTCTTCTGACTACTTTAAATATCCAAGTGTATTTTGTGAAGGAATTGCTAGGATAAAAAAGGGAAATAAGCAAGGTTATATTAACGAAAAATATGAGTGGATAGCTAATTTAGATTATTATTCTATTTCGAATTTTTCAAACGGTTATGGAGCGGTAAAGAAGGTGAATGGAAAAAGTTATTTGTTGAATATAAATGGAGAAGTTTGTATGGAAGCAGATGATTTTTATTATAATGGTTCGGATACAAATTATTCGGGAACTGCATTTCAAAATGGATATGCGGCATATTCTAAAAATGAAGAATTTTTTTATTTAGATGAAAACTTAAATTCTACTAAAATCATGTTAGATGATGAGTTTAATTTTAATGATGGAAAGTTTATGTTTAACGGAGGCACATTGGCTTATATGTATCCCGAGATAGTAGATGGCAATTATACACATAAACAAATTTACTGCGTTTTCGGACACGATGGTAAAGAAAAATATCGTTATATAGTTGATCTTCCTGAGTTAGAACCTGTAAATAGCTATGATTATATAAACATACTTGCAAATGGAAATGTTGTCTTTGAAACTCCAGATGATTTTAACGACAACTTTTGTAAATCAAAAGTATCTCTTGTTACAAATAATGGTGAAGTTTTAGCAGAAAATAGAGAGTTTGATAGATACGATGGAATGAATTTTGTTAGTATAGGTGATAAAGTATGTTATGTAGGAAACTTTTATGATTCTCATTTAAAAAAATTAGATAGTATAAGTTTAAAAGGAGAATACTTTGATACTAATGATGGAAGTGTTGTCGGCGGATTGGAAATAATAGAAAATAAAGAATTAAATGAAATTACAATAAATAAATTAGTTATAGTAAGAGATGTGAAAACAGAAATCGCTCCCAATATTAAACTGGTTGATCCTGATAAGGTAAATTTAAAACAGAATATACCAAAGAACATAATGGTGTTTATAAACAAAAAACAACTCAACTTTGATGTACCGCCAATAACGGAAAATGACAGAACATTAGTACCAATGAGAGCAATATTTGAAGCGTTGGGAGCAGAAGTAGAATGGGAAAATGAAACACAAACGGCAACAGCAACAAAGGATGAAATAACAGTATCAGTAACAATTGACAGCAATAGGATGCTAAAAAATGGAGAAGAAATAAAATTGGATGTACCTGCAAGATTAGTAGGAGACAGCAGAACATTAGTGCCATTGAGAGCAATATCAGAAGCATTCGGTTGTCGGGTAGAATGGGACGAAAAATTACAAAGAGTAGACATTTATACAAACTAAAATTGTTACGGAGGGCGTAATAATTTACGCCCTCCGGTAATCCCCCCAAAGCTGGACAAGCGTGCGCATAAAAAACTGAAACGGAGTAAAAAACACCGGAAAGTTTTTGTATATATAAAAATATTTAATTATTTAAAATAAAATCCATTAAACACCTTAAAATTAAATAGTTAAAAAGTACATATAGCTCCGTTTCAGTTTTTTATGCGTATAGAGAAAGCGGACAGCTGTCGGTGATGACAACGACAAATGGAAGCAGGACGCAGGGATATATGTATGATACAAGAGGAAACAGGAGTAAAATAAAAGAAGGAAATAGTTATTGGAAGAATTATACGTATGACGCAAATAATAGAATTACAAGAACAACACAGCAGGCAGATGATAGTAATGATATCTATGAGAACTATACGTATGATGCGAATGGAAATTGTCTAACGATGAGAAGGTCATATTATAGTGATGATGGAGATAATTCAGAAGAAACGGGATATGACGAATTTAAATATGGATATGATGCGTATAACAGACAAATAAGTTATTATAATTATGAAGTAGATTATGTAGGAGACTATGAGGATGAGACAACAGCAACGTATACATATGACGCGATAGGAAGGAGAGCAAGCAAAAAGGTAGACGGAGCGACGACAATGCACAGATGGGACGGAAGCAGCATAGTAGGAGACAGCGGAACAGGAGCGGCAACGTATTATAGAGGAATAAATATAATAGCACAGAACAAGAACAACGCGGTGAACTACTATGTATATGACGGACATGGGAATACAGTAACACTGACGGACGCAAACGGGGCGACAGTATCCAAATGTGACTATAGTGCGTATGGGAATAGAACGTCAATAAAGAGTTATATAAATACGCCGTTCAAATACTGCGGAGAATACCAGGACAACGAAAGTGGAATGGTATATCTGAGAAACAGGTATTACAAAATAAACGAAGGACGCTTCACGCAGGAAGACCCGGCAAAAGACGGATTGAACTGGTACGCATACTGCGGTAATAATCCTGTGAACTTCGTTGACCCAAGCGGGCTGGTAAATGTTGAGGATGAAGATCCTATACATGATTATTGTTCAAATCAAGGTCAAGTTGTTGGACAGGAAAGAATAAATATTAATAGCGCAATTCATGCTTATCAAGATGGGGTTTTGTCCTATGAGGATATGTTAAAAAATGTTGTACTCAATGGTGGAACCATAAAGGAAGAAAAGAAACTTGATGCTATACAAGTTGAGGAAACAAAAAATGGTTTTGCGGTAACTGCATATATAAGATATTCTGGGAATTTAAGTAATGTAAGTTATGAAGGTAAAACATACTCAGAATATGCAACTGAAGGAATTGAAAATTATTGGAGTGGCACTATATATGGTATTACTGTAACTACTAATGTGGTTACAACAGATGATGGAATACATAAAAGGAAAGATATGAAAATTGATAATGGCAGTTATAAGGATTCAAGTACAAGTCAAGGTACAAATAACATTTTTCCTAATGGAGTATCATGGGTACTTTGGCAAAACAATAGCGAAAATATAAATCCTAATACTGATCTATTTAAAATAGTAGCGGCTCACGAGTTTGGACATTTATTTTTTAATATTAATGATAATTGTAGAGATGCAAGACACAAAAATGTTCCCGAAAGTAAATCTATACATGCGTACTCGGTAATGACGCGAACTAACATGATAGGTCTATCATCATCAACATTAGATTTGGCGTTTATGATAAAAAATTATAAAATAAGTAATTTTTCGCAAGGGATTTTTTGTGCAGATTATACTAATATTTTAGATAGATATTCTCAAGGATGGTATTATAAAAGATTTTATGAAGACTAAAATTTTATTAAAAAGGAAGATGAATTTATAAATGGAAAATATATTTAAAAAAATATTGTTATTATTAGTTGTTATATGTTCATTTTTTTGTAGTAATGTGTTTGCAAGTGAACGGGTTATAAGAAATATGACAATTGAGGATATTGCGGAGAAAAATTTTGAGTTAGATTGGAAAAATGTCATCCCCAAAGAACAGTTCAGTCCTGGAATGTATTTTTGTTCAGGTGTATATGACTTTGGAACTACATTTCACTATTACGATATATCGAATGATATATCAAATGAAATATTTATAGATTATGATGGTAATATAACATTGAATCCAATAATTTTTCAGGATGGTATTGCAATTATAAAAACTACAGAAGAAACTTTGGATGAGCAGAAAATAAACTATAAATATGGCTGTATAAATAGTAAATATGAATGGATAATTCCACCTATATATGAGAGAATAGTGTATTGCGATAACGGTTTTATTATGGCTGAGAGAAACAAAAGAATATATATATTTAATATTTACGGAGAAGTACAAATTTCTTTTAGACAAGATGAATTTTATGCAGAGTTTTCTACTGGTGATGTTATTTTAAAATTAAGTAATCTAAAGACTAAGAGTCAATATTTGTTGGATAATAGTTTTAATATTATAAATAAGTATAATTTAAATTCAAAAGAAGAAAAGGAAGTAAGTCAAGGAGGTTATATCACTTTTGATAATAGAATTAAAAATAATATATATTATAGAGCTGATGAAAAAAATAACGATATAATAATAAATGGGTATAATTCAAAAGGTGAATTACTAAACGCACTAAATTTAAGTGATAAAATTGGTAAAAAATTTAATGTTTTTACAAGTCAAATATTAGATAATGGGGATCTGATTTTATGTTTAAATGTTGAAAACGATACACATTGCATTGTACTATTTTCTGCATTAACAAGTGATTGTTATACATCTTATTATTTTAAAGATGGATTTCCGTTTGAGCAAGTATATAATTTTTATGATATGTTAGTATTTGATAATGGAATTGTTATGGATAATAACTTAGAATATGTGGGTCATTTATATAACAATGACAATTATGAAGTTAAAATTTTTGTAGACAAAGGAAAATTAATATGCAGTTTACTAAAATATGTAGATTCATCAGAGAGTATATTTGATAAAAGTCTTTATCAGTTAAGTAATGTATATATAGTTTATAATAATAAAAAAGAATTGAGTAATGATAATTTGCTTGTAGATAAAAATAGAATAAGTAAATATGTTGAACCTAAAGGTGTTTATGGTGAAATAAATATATACTTAAATAATAAAAGATTAAATTTTGATATAGCACCGATAACAGAAGATGACAGAACACTAGTGCCAATGAGGGCAATATTTGAAGCACTGGGAGCAGAAGTAGAATGGGAAAATGAAACCCAAACGGCAACAGCAACAAAGGATGGAATAACAGTGTCGGTGACAATTGACAGTAATAAAATGCAGAAAAATGCAGAAGAAATAGAACTGGATGTTCCTGCAAGGTTAGTAGAAGACAGCAGGACATTGGTACCATTAAGGGCAATATCAGAAGCATTTGGCTGTCAGGTGGAATGGAATGAAGAATTACAAAGGGTAGATATTTATTCAAACTAAAATTGTTGTGGAGGGCGTATTGATTTACGCCCTCCGGTAACTCCAAAAAGTTGGACAAGAGTACGTATAAAAAATTGAAACGAAGTAAAAACATCAGAAAGTTTTTGAATATATAAAGAAATAACTATTTAAAATAAAATTCATCAAACACTTTAATTTTAAATGGCTAAAAATTTATATAGCTCTGTTTTAGTTTTTTATGTTTATTTAGTTTAAAGTACTGTATACTATTGATATCCAAATGTATTGAGTCATGCTGACCATATGAGAAAGACTTAAACAAGGGAATATTATGAACCGGGCAGAGCGGTATAGACGATGTTAGATAAATTGAGATAGTATAGAAAAATAAAATATCATTTTACAGGTTTTGTTGATTTGTGTTGATGTTGGATATTTAATGCTGGAGTTTGAAAATGATTTAACTTTTTATTTATTAGCAGCGGCAGGAGAATATATAAATAGATACAAAATATTAGATTCATTAAGGATATATTTAGTTTACTTGATATGCTGCAAGTAAGTAATGGGATAATATATATGGAATAAGTGAGAACAGAATAATTGTATTCTTCAAGAAGTTTATAATATAGAACTATTTGCTGAAAGTATATTTAAATCAAGTAGCCGCTAAGAAAAGTGGATAGTAGATAAAATTTTTCAGCATAAAATAATATAATATCACTGTTGAAAAATTATATAAAATGTGTTATTATATTCTAAAGATTTGGGGGTGCCCGATATGAACGATTCTGTTAAAGAGCTTTGTATAGGCGAAAACGGAAAGTTAAGCGCTAAAAATCTCAGAGCATTTTTAGCAAATAATTTAAAAAACGAAAAGTTGGTTTTACGTGTAGGCGCCTTTGATTCAACATTTGAAAACGATATTGATTATATAGTAAAACTTATTGAAGATAATACATATTATGTCAGAAATCTGCTTAAACTCCTGGTCGAGTCTGAGGATCTTAAACCTGATAATATTGATATTATATATAAGGCAAGTTCTTCTATGGGAACAACTTATTTGCGCCTAAGAAATCTATGTGAGCTTACCCAGGGGAAATATGGCATAAATTTAAAAACAAGAAATTCGGTTGAAATCAGTGCGTTTTTAAATGAGTTTGTTAAAACTGTGCATAACTGTCTGCCGGTTTCAATGTGCAGAAATATTTCTTTGCGTAACAACGTAAGAAATGATTTATACGCCAGTATTAATCAGACAGGGCTTACTCATATACTGGTCAATCTGCTTGTTAACGCTTTAGTTCACAGTCACTCTGAAAACAGAAAAGTTGATATTATATTAAATAGTTTTAAAAAAGAAAAATTTATTGCAATCTCTGTTGTGGATTATGGTATAGGCGTCGATTTGAAAAAGATTCATGCAATTATGGAACGGAACATCAATGACGTTTTTGACGGGAGCAAGACCTTGCTTAGGTCATATAAGGGATACGGCCTTTTGGTTTGTCAGAAACTAGCCGGAAATATGGATGGAAAAATTCTTGTCTCAAATATAAAAGAAGGCGGCTCAGTATTTACAGTAGTGATGAATTTGACCGCCAAAGAGGAAAGCGGAGATTTTCTCAGGCTGCGTGATTCAGCGGGGAATAATGATAATCTTGTGGATGTTGAACTGATAGCTTTGGCGCTTTATCAGATTATAAAAAATGAGAAGCTTGTTTAATTTTAGATTGAATTTGAAAGGATGAGAGAATATTGACTATAACATATGAATATCATAATTCACTTTATGTAAACATAACAAACCGCTGTTCGAATGCATGCGTTTTCTGCGTCAGGACAAAACATGATAATGTTAACGGAAAGGATGACCTTTGGCTGGATAGGGAGCCGAGTATTGAGGAGATAAAAGCTGATTTTGAGAAAAGAGATTTATCAAAATATGATGAGATAGTATTCTGCGGATATGGAGAACCAACCGAAAGATTTGACGATTTAATTGAGATTGCAAGATGGATAAAGTCAAAAAAACCTGATTCTGTTATAAGAATAAACACAAACGGTCAGGCAAATCTTATTAACGGCAGGGATGTCACTCCGGAGCTTGATGGCGCTATAGATATTATAGGAATCAGTTTAAATGCTTCAAACGCTAAAGAATATCAGGATATATGCAAGAGCAGATATGGAGAAGAGTCTTTTGAGGCTTTGCAGGATTTTGCGAAAAGAGCGAAAGATTATGTTAAACTTGTTGTCTTTAGTGTGGTAGATAAAACTATACCGGAAAGTGATATTGAGATATGCAGAAAGATAGCTGAAGACTGCGGTGTAAAGTTTAGGCTTAGAGAGTATATTGAATAAAATAATATATCCCGCATCAGAGTTTATGTTTTAAGCTCTGATGTGGGATTTTTTATGTTTAAATTTAAGATAATTGTTTTTTTATTTGTATATTGGAATTGGATATTAAGCAGCTAATATTAAGATGTAAAGTTTAAGACGGAGAGTATAGTAAATAAAATGTTAAAAGGCAGTAAAATGTAAAGGTGTTTTTTAGTGAACAACGGCATGTGTGACTATGACCCCACCTGTATGGTGGGGTCACAGACCTTGGAGGTTGTAAAGAAATGAGTATGTATAACACACACTTTTTAAGAAAAGTGTGGTCACAGCCCTGCCGAAGCTTGCGAAACCATGTTTTTATATAATTTATTATAGAATAATTATATATTTATTATCTAATGCGGTGTATATGGTGAACTTCGGTAGGGCGTGCAATCACGCCGCGTTAGGTGAGCCATCATCTCACGCGAAGCGTGAATTACTTATGACATAATCTTTTCCGCGCCTAGTAGCCGTTAACATTTAAATGTTACATTTAATAACAGATGTTTAGATTTAAATACTGTTATATGGTTCCTGCTCATTTTAAATTGATTTATTATTCTATGTTAAACGTTAAAATCGGATTTTACAGGATTTCTGCTGAATCAAATAATTTTAATCCGTATGGAGCCGAATTGAATTCTGATTTTTAAATTTATTTAGTGATATTTTTCGTCTGTAAATTTTATAAAAAATTATAATATTATAGATTTTGCGGGTATATTTTATTCTTTTTTCTAATACACTATCTAGTTATAATAGATTTTAAATTATCAGTATATATTGTAGTTTTTTTAACATTTGGTATTCTAAAGCACTTTCGCTGGTATTTATAGAAATGGCAAAAAAATAAAGAAATGCCAAAAAACTAAACAACTATAATGGTGAAGCGATATGCTTTGTGCATATTTTTGTGCTTGAATATTCCGAAAAACTGATGTTTTTAATAATATGGATGTGATAAAATGAAAAAAACATCGTCAAATTGCACAATTAAAATAGGAGGCTAAAATTCTTGTTTTACTTTACTGGTTATTTTGCGGTATGTTAAAAAACACTTGAATTTAAAAAAATTATGTATTAGTATAAATACACCAAATATATTTGAAAAGATATAAAAATTTAAGGAGGAATTTCTAATGGGTAGTTTTACAAGAAAAACTATTGCTATGGTATTGAGTTTGGCAATGATGATAACATTGTTTGCCGGACTTGGTTTCATGGAAGTTAACGCGGTAGGCGGCACGGTCGTTCCGGTTGGCACTACCGTGTATGATTTTACAAAATTGACCACTAAGACGCTTGCAGAAGGAACAGAGGGATTTGAAGGATTTTCTGGCACGGTGTCGGCCGCAGCCTCGGACAGCAAATCATATGTTCAGATTACAAAGACATCAACCGACGCTTTGACATTCGTCGTTGACAGCGTATGGAGCGCAACATTCTCAAGTTTACACAGCAATAATGCAAAAGGCTTTATGATAACAGCTCCGGACGGAAAGATGTATGGAAGAAAATCTGCTGAGGACGGTTTAACATTGTCTAATATGCCTGCCGGTACATATAAAATAACGGCTGTAACAGTGCCTACTAAGATGGATGATGGAACTGGTACCATAGTGGATGTAAGCGCTAATCATGCTTATCTTTCAACAGCGGTATTCACTGTTGAATCAAATGAACCTCCTGCTGATGTTACTGATTTAACAGCGTCAATAGGTGATAGTCAGGTTGATTTAGATTGGGAAGCTTCAAGTCTTGCTTCAGTATATTATATATTTGTTGATGGTTCAAGTGTTCCTATAGAAACAACATCAACTAATTATACTATTGGCGAACTGACAAACGATGTTGAACACACATTTGTGGTTAAAGCTGTAAACTCGGCAGGTTCAAGCGCCGGCGTCACAGTGACAGCCACTCCTAAAGAGCCTACTGAACCTCCTGGAACGTTCACTCTTACGGCGACCGCCGGAAATCAGAGAGTAAACCTTAGCTGGACAGCGGCTCAGTATGCGGTTTCATATGATGTGTACCGCGACGGAACAGCTATAGCTACAGGGCTTACTGATAAAACGTATCAGGATACAAGGCTTACAAACGGAACAGCATATAAATATGTTGTGAAAGCTTCAAATAAAAACGGTTCTACAGATTCGAATGAGTTACAGGTTTCACCTGTTGAGCCGCTGCCGTCGGATATTAAAATTATTGAGCAGGCAGGATGGCTTGAATCAGCTGTTGTTAAATGGACAAATACGGCAGAAGTAGACAAATATAATGTATATACCAAAAAAGCTGGGGATACAGATTATATTAAGGTAGACGACGAATTAGTCCGTTACTATGGTTCATATTATAGGGTAGACGCAGTAGGATTGGAAGCAGGTCAATATACCGTTAAAATAGCGTCTGTAATGGATGGATCTGAGACCGGGGCTGTTGAGACGGAAGTGATTAATGTTTTGGCTCACAACAGAGACGGTTATGCTCATGACCCGGCTTCACCGAACAAGACAGCTTCAGGCGGTTATAAAGATAACGGAACTCCCGGAGATGACGCAATAATACTTTATATGGATAAGGATACAATAAACACAGTTGAGTTAGATGTTGTTACCAATAGCAAAGGCGGCACTACTCATGAAGTAGGATTAGCCAATATTATGGCAGGCCGTGAAAAAGGTTATGATAAAACACCTCTTATTATCAGATTTATTGGTATGATAAACTCTACAGATGTAAGCGGACTTAACGGTGATAGATATATTCAGGTTAAGGGATGTTATAATGTGACTGTTGAAGGTATTGGAGACGATACTATGCTTAATGGCTGGAGTTTCCTAATAAGGATGGCAAATAACATTGAGGTAAGAAATTTTGGAGTAAAGGGATTCAATGATGATGGTATCTCACTTGATACTGCTAATACTAATATTTGGGTACATAACAATGATATTTTCTATGGACAGAACAAAGGCGGAGACCAGGAAAAGGGAGATGGTTCTGTTGATGTTAAAGGCAAATCAACATATGTAACAGTGTCTTATAACCATTTCTTTGATTCAGGAAAGTGTTCACTTTGCGGTATGCATCAGGATTCAAACACAGGAGAATTCTTTGTTACTTATCATCATAACTGGTTTGACCACTCGGATTCACGTCATCCCAGAATAAGAGTTGGAACAATACATATATACAATAACTATTTTGATGGAAACGCAAAGTATGGAGTTGGTATTACAACCGGCGGTTCAGCATTTGTTGAAAATAATTATTTCAGAAACTGCTATCATCCTGTTCTCTCTTCAAGACAGGGAACAGACGCTCTTGGAAAAGGAACGTTTTCAGGAGAAGACGGCGGTATGGTAAAAATGTTTAATAATACTATAACCGGTGACCGTACAGTTCCGGTAGTTGATGCGAGAACCCCGATTGAGACAGGTTTTGACGCATATATAGCATATAGCCGTGATGAAAAGGTTCCTGAGCAATATGTTACAGTAGCCGGCGGAACAAAGTATAACAATTTTGACACTGCTGCAGCAATGTATACATATACACCTGACGACCCTGAAAATGTTCCGGGCAATGTAACAGCTTTTGCCGGCAGAACACAGGGCGGAGACTTTATTTATACTTTCGATGATTCTGTAGCTGATGAAAGCTATGCAATTGATACTGTATTGGAAGCAAAACTGAAAGAATACACAACATCAATGGCTTGGAACTATATTGTCAGCGGAAAGACATATCCGGCAACAACTGACGGTCCTATACCGACCTCAAAACCAACTATCAAGCCTATAGAAACACCGAAACCGACAAACACACCGGGACCAACTCTTGACCCGACGCAGCCAACACCGACTGCCACAGCATTGCCAACAGCGCCTCCAACAGCAGCGCCTAAGACAACATATTGGAAGCCGGCAGCGAATATTACAGCAGGTGAGACTATAGGTATACCTGGATTAAGCCCGGTAGACAATATGACATATACTGAGAAGAAGCAGACAATCGGCGGAGTAGCATTTACAGGTAAGTGTGTTGGACTGACAGCAGCTTCACCGGACGGAAAGACAGGAGCTTCACTGAAATTCACACCGGAGAGCGACGGAACGTTTATAGTTTATTATAAGGTAAATGCAGGAAAGACTTTCTATATTATGGATGAAAGCGGAAACACGGTAGCTTCTTATACAAATGCTTCAGCGTCGAGTGAATATAAGAGCACATCAGGAGCTGTTGAAGCAGGTAAAACATATTATGGATTTGTAGACGGTTCAAAGGCTGAATTCTTTGGAGCAGGCTTTGCAACCAGTGCACCGGCGCCGACAGACGGTCCGAATCCTACGGCAAAACCGACAAACAGACCTGTGCCGACAGTTGACCCGGCGTCGTTTGACTATCAGATAATTTCAACTGAGTATACAAACGATGGTTTGAGCGTTAATGTTCAGTATAACGGCAGCGGCAGCGGAGAGGCTTCTATGATGGTTGTTTCTTACAGCACAGACCGTATTATGACAAATGTAAAGACAATAAACATATCAGGAACCGGTACGTATACTATAAACGGATTTACTGAGCCTGCAAATGAAACGGTTAAAGTTTTGATATGGAATAATTATAATTCTATTGCACCGCTCAGTGTGGCAAAGACTATTGAAAAGAGTTCATCTTCACCATTGCCGTCTTTGGATCCAACGGATAAACCTGACCCTACAACTGAACCGTCGGTAAATCCTGACCCTACAGCTAAACCAACAGTCGACCCTGACGCTACAAGCGCTCCTACCGCGGCTCCGACTTCTTCACCTTATCCTATGGAGACACAGGAAGGCTCGCATACTTGGACATTTGGAGTTGTACCAATGGAAGCTTTAGGCGTAAAAGGAAATGACGGAAAGCATGATACATTGACAATGTCTGAAGGTTTGGTTATATATGATAATTTATATATTAATCCAAGCAAAAAGGCAATTGTAGTAGATTACAGTTCAAAAACTATCGGCACTGATAAGTTTACTGAGAGACTGAAACTTGCCGGAGCGGGTTCTGTCAGCGACCAGCATTTGGCGTTCACACCCGGCGCGGCAGGAAAGCTTTCAATTTCTTTTGCTCATGCGTCATCTCAGGGTGAGCCGAGATTTATGGCGGTAAATCAAAACGGTACAGAAATACTGCAGGAAGCTGCGGTCGGCGCAACTCAGACAATGACGGTGGATATTGCCGCGGGTGCTCCTGTATACATCTATTCCAAAGAAAGCGGATTAAATGTGTATAAAGTAGAGTATATGGCAAACAATTAACGCTTTTATTTAATAAAAATTATTAGATTTCTTCCCAATAATTTCTAATTTTATTAAAACCCATAAGATATTAATCTTATGGGTTTTATGATTTCCACCTTAAGGTGTGGAAATAACTCTACGTTTTAACGGAGAAAAAACTTCAGTAAAAGAGAAAACGCCGGAAAAAGAAGAAGCTCCATTGAAAGAAAAGGCTCCAGCGAAAGAGGAGTTCCAGAAAAGAAGAGGCTTCAAAATAAGAAGTCTCGGCGAAAGAAAAAAACTCAAGTGGAATAATCTTTATGTTTAAATAGAAATAAAAGGCAGGAAAAAAGCGGATGTACGAAAGCGGCTATCTGAGATAGTAATGGTTTATATATTTCGACCGATTTTTGATGTTAAGAATATATTTTTCCTTTATGGGTGCTGAGTATGCTGCCGGTTTACACGTGGTATTGATTTCTATGTTGTAAATATGAAATTTTATATTTATATGTTTGTCTTTATATTTCACAAATTTTCAAAAAAATTTATAAGTGTTAGGTTTTAAAATTACTTTATAATACAAAATAAGAGATATTTATACTAAAAACAATTTATGAAATAATGAGTGAAAATATTTTATTTATTTTCATATATTTTATTGTATATTCGGAGGTCTAATTTCTTGACAAAAATGATGCTGCGTGATATACTTCTTTAATCTAAAAATTAAAATAAGGGTATTTATACACTAAACGGAAATACGGCAGAAATATGTATTTTATACCTGAAACTCGGTAAGCTGTTTATTTATATTGAAAAAATGAATTGAATTTTCCCGTATGATGCACAATTGTGTTATTTTGGGCAGGTTCTATGGAGGAAAAATAATGAATCGAGATACTATTTTGATAGTTGATGATATGGAAATCAACCGAGCAATTCTCCGCAATCTTTTTGAGCAGGAATATAATCTGCTTGAAGCCGAAAACGGAGAGCAGGCTCTTATGATGATTCGCCAGTATAAGGACTCGCTTGCTGCTATTCTTTTAGATTTAGTGATGCCCGTTAAAGACGGATATCAGGTAATGTCAGAAATGACTCAAAACGGATTGATGACAAAAATTCCTGTTATAGTTATTACATCGGTTGACTCGATGGAAAACGAAGTGCGAGCTTTTGACCTTGGAGCGGCGGATATTATAATCAAACCGTTTGAGTCTCATGTTGTCAGACGGAGGGTTCAGAATGCTGTAGAGCTTAACCGGCATAAAATGCATCTTGAGGAAATGGTAGAAGAACAGGCGGCAAAGCTTAGGGAATCCAGGGACGTAATAATGGATACTCTCTCATCTATCATAGAACACCGCAGTGTTGAGACAGGACAGCATGTTTTGCGTATACGTATGTTTACTAAGGTGTTGCTGGAAGAGGTTATGAAATGCTGTCCTGAATATGAGCTTAATGAGCATTCCATACGTGTTATCTCTGAGGCGGCAGCTCTTCATGATATAGGTAAAATATCAATACCTGATACTATTTTAAATAAGCCCGGCAGGCTGACAAAAGAAGAATTTGATATAATGAAGACCCACACAGTTAAGGGGTGTGAAATACTTTCGGGTCTTGACCGTGTAGGTGATGATGAATATTTGAGGTATGCTTATAATATATGCCGATATCATCATGAGCGCTGGGACGGCAGAGGTTATCCTGACGGCTTGAAGGGAGACAATACTCCGATTTGTGCTCAGGTGGTCGGCATAGCGGACGCTTTTGACGCTTTGACTACCGACAGGGTGTATAAGAGAGCTATAGAACCTGAAAAAGCGATGACTATGATTTTAAATGGTGAGTGCGGTGTGTTTTCACCAAAGACGTTAGAGTGCTTGAAGAATGTTAAGGCAAGTTTTTTTGAGCTTGCCCGGGAATATGCTGACGGTCATTCGCCGAAGCTTGATTTTGCCAAGTCTTTGTCTGTACCGTCTCCGCTGCATTCCGGCATTGATAATATGTATGCTCAGGATCAAATAAAATATTTCGCAATGCTTCGTTATGTTGATTCGACAGTTTTTGAAATAGATTTAGACAGCGGAATTTATCATTTGGTTTATCAGCAGAACGATGATTTTCAGGCGCTTAAAACTGGAAACAGTTTTGAGGAAGCCGTTATTAATTTTGTTGAGAGTTCAGTTCATCCCAATGACCGTGAGTTAGTTTTGGATATACTAAAAAATCAAATTGATAATTTTTTCAGCCATGGTTTAATAAAATCTTCAACACGATACAGAGTGTTTCACAGAGCCTCAGGAAAATATGTGTGGTATGAAGCTGCGGCTGTTCGCGTGAATATAGAAAACCCAAAAAGTCATAAAGCGCTCATAGTTTGGCGCTTGATTGATGAACCTTCTAATATTGAGAATATGAAACCCGAGAAGTCCGGCGCTTCGGTTTCAAAAAATTTGCCTGCCGGTATACTTCAGTGTATGAATGACCAATATTTTACTGTGACATATATAAATGAAGGCTTTATTTCTTTGTTTGGTTACAGTAAAGAAGAAATTAAAGAGAAATTTCAGAACCGGTATATTGATTTGGTTCTCCCGGAAGATCATATAGCGGTAAGGCATTGGTTTAACGAGCAGCTTTCGTTAGGAAGCACGCAGGAACTGGAATATAGGGTGAAAACTAAAGACGGCAGAACAGTTTGGATTTTAGATAAAAGCAAAAGGGTAGTGGGAGAAGACGGAAACGAATATCTTAACTGTGTTTTAACGGATATAACACAAATTAAGCAATCTCAGGAAGAACTCAGGCTAACCATGGAGCGTTACCGTATAATACAAGACCAGACCAATGATATTATTTTTGAGGGTGATATAGAAAGCGGAGAAGTTAAGTTTTCAAATAATTGGAAGAACAAATTTGGCTATGAACCAATATCAGGAAATATTTTCACTCAAATAAAAAAGCTGTCTCATATATTCCCGGATGATATTCCTGCATTGCAGAAGATAATGCAAAAAGTGATAAAAGGCGTTCCGTATGCAGAAGCAGAGCTGCGTATAGCCGGAGCCGAGGGAAAATATATATGGTGCCGCATACGTATGACCACTCAGTTTGATGATTCCGGAAAGGCAGTCAAAGCGGTGGGGGTTATACTGGATATAGATTCTGAAAAACGCCGTATACAGGAGCTGTCGGACAGGGCTCAAAAAGACGCTCTTACTAAACTCTATAATAAAGAGACTGCGGTTCAAATAATTCAGAACAGACTTGAACGTAATAATGAGAATAAAAGTTATGCTATGCTTATTATTGATATTGATAACTTTAAGCAAATAAACGATTATTATGGACATATGTTCGGCGACGCTATTTTGGCCGAAAGTGCTTTCAGGCTTACGGAGACGTTTAATAACGGGGATATCATTGCAAGATTTGGGGGCGATGAATTCCTGGTATTTATTGAATGTTCCGGCGGTTTGGCAGTGATAGAGGAAGTAGCGCAGAGAGTTGTTGAAACTTTTAGAAATATATATTTAAGCGAGTTTCAGAAATTCGGTTTGACTACCAGTATTGGAATTTCTATATATCCCAATGATGGAACAGACTTTCAGGGATTATTTAAGCGTTGTGATTTGGCTCTGTATCATGCGAAAAATAACGGCAAAAACCAGTTTGCAGTGTATGACGACAGTTCTATGATGAAAAGTTTTGGGGTATACCAGAAACAAGTTTCAGCAGCCGGGACTCAGATTGATTCTGATGATTCGGATAATTATAATATAGACAGCATTGTTCCTCTTGCTTTCCAAAAGCTTTATGAGTCTGATGATATAAATGAAGCGATTAATTCTATACTGGAATTAGTTGGACGGCGGTATAATGTGAGCCGGGTATATATTTTTGAGGACTCGGAAGACGGAAATTATGTTTCAAATACATTTGAGTGGTGCAACGACGGTATTGAGCCTGAGATTGATAATCTTCAGCATATAAGCTATGAGAGAATGGGTAAGAATTATCGTGATAATTTTGATGAGAACGGAATATTCTATTGTCAGGATATATCAGACCTGTCAAAGGAGCTTTATAATATTTTGCTTCCGCAGGGAATAAGGTCAGTGCTTCAATGCGCCGTGAGAGACGGTGAAAAGTTTGTTGGTTTTGTCGGCTTTGACGACTGTGTTATACTCCGTATGTGGACCAAAAATCAAATAGACGCATTGATATTTATCTCGGAACTGTTATCAACTTTTCTTCTGAAAAAACGTGCTCAGGACCGAGTTATTAGCGCAGCCCGGGATTTGAGAATGATACTTGACAGTCAAAACTCATGGATATATGTTCTTGACCCGCACAGCTATGAACTTAAATATATTAATGCAAAGATACAGCAAATAGCGCCTGAAGCAAAATTGGGCATGAAATGTTACAGAGCGTTTTATAATAGGGATATTCCATGTGAGATGTGCCCTATGAACGGAATAAAAGAGGATAAAAATAAAACTATTGAGATTTACAACCCTGCGTCAAATATTTGGTCTATGGCGGACGCCTCCCGTATACGATGGGGTAATCAAGACGCTTGCCTTATAGCTTGTCATAATATTACGGATTTAAAAACGGATAAAAATTAGATACTAATGATGTTTCGGACGAGTGATATGTGTAACTAAAGGAGGCAAAGCGTATGGAAAAAAACGAGTTAAACAAGAATGATATCTTAATGAACGGTGCGGTTGATACGGATTATAATCTTCTTATGAGCGCTATGCAGGTCAGTGTTAGCAAGCATTTGCTTGATGATGATTTTACTATGATATGGGGAAATGATTTTTATTATGACCTAATAGGTTATCCCAAAGAAGAATATGAAGCAAAGTTTCATAATTGCCCTAAATTATATTACAAATATCATCACTATGAGGATGAACTTCAAAAGATTAAAGATTTGGTTGTGGAGACAATTGAAAAAGGACTATCTCAGTACAGCACAATAACCAGAATGCCGGTTAAGGGCGGCGGACACATTTGGGTAAGGATGAACTGGATATATACTGATACTTATGTAAACGGTTATCCCATATCATATACTGTTATAACAAATGTAAACGACCTTGTTGAAATGAAAAAAGCGCAGTCTATTACATACAATAATATTCCCGGTTTTGTGGCAAAATTTCTTGTGAAAGATAATTTTGATCTGAAGCTTCTGGAGGCAAATGACCGTTTTTATGGTTTTTTTGGCGAAGTCGGAACCGATGTTGATTCAGATAGATTGCTTCAGATGAATATGGATACCAATAACGATGTTATCAATTCTCAGAATGAAAATATAAAAAAGGGAAAACATATACATTTTCTGGCCAAGCTTCAGAGCTATGACGGTCAAACTGCATGGATGCAGATAAACGGCGACTGTGTTGATTGGATAGATGGCTATCCTGTATATCTTTTGCTTTATATTGACGTTACCGATTTAACAGATTTGAGAGAAATGCAGAAAAAGCTGGAGATTCAGGCACAGCAGCTTAAAGATGCTCTGAGGACGGCGGAGAGAGCCAACAGTGCAAAGTCTGATTTTCTTTCAAGAATGTCGCATGAAATACGTACTCCGATGAATGCAATTATTGGCATGACAACTATTGCTGCGGTAAACATTGGAAACGATGACCGAATACAGGATTGTTTGGCAAAAATAAGTTATTCGTCTAAGCATCTTCTGTCTCTTATTAATGATATTTTGGATATGTCAAAGATAGAAGGCGGAAATCTTACTGTCAGCCATGAAAAATTTAGTCTGAGACAGCTTTTGGAGTCGGTAACTGCGATAATTCATCCGCAGGCATCTGACAGAGGATTGGAATTTACGGAATCTCTCAGAGGGGTTTTGGACGAAGAGCTTATTGGAGACTCCATGCGTATGAATCAGATTTTGCTGAATTTGTTGTCAAATGCGCTGAAATTTACTCCCGAAGGAGGAAAAGTGTGTCTTGATGTTGCACAGCAGCCTCATAAAAAAGGGCTGATAAAGATGAAATTTACTGTCAGCGATACGGGAAGAGGAATGAGTGAGGAATTTTTAAAGAAGATATATCTTCCGTTTGAGCAGGAGAACCTGGATGGCGTTCCGAGGTTAGGAAGCACAGGGCTTGGAATGGCTATAACAAAAAATCTTGTTACGTTACTCGGAGGAACAATTTCTGTAAAAAGCCGTTTAGACGAGGGCTCTGTGTTCACTGTTGAACTTCCTTTTGAACTGGCAAATAAGCATAGTGCGTCCGTTAAGTATCCGTCTATGAACGCCATGAAAGTTCTTGTGTGTGACAATGATAAAGCAGCTTGCTTATACGCTTCAATGCTTTTAGAAAAATTCGGCATTTCTGCAAAATGGGTTCAAAGCGGAGCTGAAGCGGTAAACGAGGTTAAAAAATTACATGATATAAATGAGTATTATGATGTTTGTCTGATTGACTTGAAAATGCCAGGAATGGATGGGGTTGAAACTGCTGAAAAAATAAGGTCTGTTGTAGGTCATGATACTCTGATAATTATTATTACAGCATATGATTATGCAGGAATTGAAGCCAAAGCGCGTGAAGCAGGCGTCAATAGCTTTTTGTCAAAGCCGTTTTTTGCATCATCATTATATAATACGTTGCTTGAGGTTACGGGAAGCAAAAATGAGATGCCTAAAGTGGAAGCGAAAACAAATGCCTACGATTTTTCAGGACACAGGTTACTTTTGGCTGAGGATAATCCTCTGAACTTAGAAATAGCGGTTGAGATTTTAAAGATGACTGGAGCTGAGGTAGAATCTGCTGTTGACGGAAATCAAACCTTAGAATGTTTTCTGAAATCCGAGAAAGGATATTATGACGCGATTTTAATGGATATTCAGATGCCAATAATGGACGGATATGAATCGGCGAGGGCTATTAGATCAAGCAGTCATCCGCAGGCTGAAACTATACCGATAATAGCGATGACGGCAAATGCTTTTGATGAAGATGTAGCGGCGGCGCTGGAATCCGGCATGGACGCCCATATAGCAAAGCCGGTAGACGCCGATGTATTGTATAAAACGTTAAAAGGATTTATACAATAGATTTATGCAAAGTAAATTTTCTATTCGGAAATAACGGTAAATAAATTTTCTTTGACTAAATAATAAAAAAGCATACTAAATAATATTTAAAAAATACATGTTCACGTACTAGATTATTTTAATATGATATACTAATATCGGTGACATTTTATGTATTTATATTATTGCATTTAAGGCCAATCAAAACAAGCCTTTATGGCTCACACTCAGCCTACAGGCGAGGGCACATACATTTGGAAAGGCTACAAAAAACTGGACAAAAAAGTTAAGGTTATGTAAAATAGAAAGTATAGAAAGAGAAACTACGATGACCAAAGCTAGCGGCTCTTTTCACGAAAAAGATAACCGTTCTGCAGAATAGCAGAAAATAATAGAACTGCCAAACGTAATCGGCAATAAAGATGGAGAACGACATTTTAAAACAAGCAGCGCTGATTTTAGGACGAAAGTAAATGTGATAAAGGCAAATGCCCACAAATACTCTGTATCAGCAATGTGTAAAGTCCTAAACATTCCAAGAAGCACTTATTATTATAAAGTAAAACAAAAAACAGAAGAAAATGGTTTGACAACTGATAAAACGCTTGAGACATTCCACATCGACTGCTTATTGAGCAAGAAAGGCTGTCCCTATGACAATGCGGCAGCGGAAGCCACATTTAAAATCATAAAGGCCAAATTTGTAAAAGGTCAAAATATGAAACATTGGAACAATTGCAATATGAATTATCGAATTGTGTAAACTGGTGTAACAATCACAGGATTCACTCATCACTGGGCTATATGACCCCGAAAGAATACCGACTTACTAACCTTAAATAAGTTGTCTAAATTAGTGTTGACTATCCATAATCTTATTATCTATAGTTGTGTTTATTATAGAATTTTTTTACGTCAGCAACTATTATTATATTCATGAAGAAAATGGAATGTTAACATAAACAGACGGAAAAATTCAAGGTGTTTTTTGTAAACGGTTGGTAGGTGTGACTGTGACCCCGCCTGGAATGGGGTGTGATACAAAGTGACCTGTTTTGGTTAGCCTACAATGTAAATTTTGGCTACACTTTTGTTTAAAAGTGTATGTTATACAAACTATAAATGCCAATAATTAACTTAGTTGTCATATAATAAATTACTTAATTGTGATGTATAGCTTGCAGACACGCCGCGTTAGGTGAATTTCCACACGCGAAGCATGAATACTTAGAATGGTTTGTAATAAACATTTTTATAATATACTTTTCTGCAACTGCGCGCCTCACGCATCGTACTTCGTACGCACATCACAACTAAGTCTGATTATTTAGTTTTATCAATACAAGTCATTTTGTATCACACACACTTTAAAAAAGTGTGGTCACAGCTCAGCCGATGCTTACTGCACTATATTTTATTATATATGATATTAATAACTCTGTTCGATTTATTGTAACATTTTCTAATATTTTAATTAAACTAACGTAAAACAGCTTCCCGAATTGAAAGCTGTTTTAATCTCAAAACCTTAACTATATATTAACAATAATTTCGTCAAGAGAACGTTTCGGCACATTTATAACTCCGTTTTCGTCCTCAAAATATTTTATGCTGCCGTCTTCAATATCAATAATTTTGCTTTTTTGAGCGGGATAGCCTACGGCAAGCAAATATAATACCTGATAGTCAGTTTTGAGCATTTCTTTAATTTTGTCCCTGTCTATGGCCCCTAGCCAGCAGGTTGCCAGTCCCATTTCTTCAGCCGCCAGCATCATTGTTGTTATTGCCGCTCCGGCGTCGGTTTCAAAATTTTTCTTAATGCTTGTGTCACCGAGTATGGCTATATAGTGAAGCGGCCTTTCGTTCGGCGCCGGTTCCCATTCCGTCATATATGCCGCCCAGCGTGTCAGCGGATATATTTCATCCGGATTATCCATTACCGCGAATTTAAGCGGCTGGAGGTTCGCTCCATATGCCGCGTATCTGGTTAAATCGATAAGTTTTATTAAGTCGTCTTTACTGACCGGCTTTTGTTCAAACTTTCTGATTGTTCTTCTGTTTTTTATCGCTTCTGTTATATTCATGGTCTCTCATCCTTTACAGTTATTTTTGTATCATTATATCACATTATTTTTATTTACTCAATATTTCCAGGCTAATAATATAATGGAAACTGAGGATATATTTTGCACGCCTGTTTTTGATTTGTATAACAGAGTTAACAGTGTTGTAATACATTTTGCTGAAGTTTGTAGTATAATGTCTAAGTATAATTATGTTATTTTGTTTCAATATAAATAGATTGTTGATAAAGGTGATTATATGGCGGAAAAAACATATAAAGTGGTAAAACGTACAGAATATGAAAACCGCGGCAAAGCTCCGGTATATATTGATACAAGCGAGATACTGCGCGACAGCAAAAAGACCGTCATGAAGCTTAAACTATATAATAACTGCGGAAAAACGGTGAAGTCGGTATATTTTAATGCAGGTTGTTTTGATTCGGAGCTTAATCTTTGTGTACAGCTCAGAAATATTCCGTATATAAATGTTGACGCAAAACCCAACGCCGTGTTTGGTAATTCTCAAACGGTTGAGGTTCCGGATATAACCTGTTCTGTTTTTGTTGAGGTTTCAAAAATATTGTTTGACGATGGAAGCATTTGGATAAATTCAGAGCAAAAACTTGATAATGATATAGTAACCGAGGATGCTTTGGGCGAGGACTGGCTGAGGCTTAGACTGACCAAAGCTATCAAGGATACCAAAGAAAAAACGGAACTGAAAAAGCGAATGTCTGCCAACAAAAAACTTATAATTTGGGCTTCGGTCATTGTTGGATGCTGTATATTGGCGTTCGTTGGAATGGGAGTTCAGAAATATTTTTCGGCGCGTCAGCTTTGCTATAAAACAGCAATGAATTATTATATAAACCGTGATTTTCAGAACGCCGCGCCCTCTCTTGAAAAGCTGGAACAGGAGTTTGTCTATTTCGGCACAGAGAAACATGAGATTGACTATTCAACGGCAATGGCTTATATGAATATACATGAATATCAGAAAGCCTTAAAATATTTTCATAAAAGCGGAAAATATAAGCAAAGTGTTGTTAACGTCAGAAAAATATTGAATATGTATGGCAGATTGATTGGGGCCGGATACAACCACAGCGCAGTTGTTCAGAAAAACGGCGAGGTTTTGTCGTTCGGGGATAATAGCTACGGTCAATGCGAAACTAAGGATTGGTCCGGTATTATAGGAGTTTCGGTCAGCGGAAACCATACCGTTGGACTTACATATGACGGAAATCTTGTTGCAGTCGGTAACAACGAGTATGGTCAGTGCGATGTGTCGGGCTGGACTGATATTATTTCAGTTGCCACAGGCGAGGGACACACTGTGGCGCTTAAAGCTAACGGCAGAGTTATTGCCAGAGGTAACAATAAGTACGGCCAGTGTGATGTTCAGGAATGGACTGATATAGTTCAGATTGCAGTGTCAGGCAATCACACGATAGGTCTGAAAAACGACGGCACTGTGCTTGCTGTCGGCTGGAACAGCCATGGACAGTGTGACGTTGCAGGTCAAAGCGATGTTGCGTTTATAGCGACCGGAGAAAAAAATACTGTATTGGTAAAATATGACGGATCTGTTGTGGCTGTCGGTGATAACAGCTACCGCCAGTGTGATACCTCAGGAGTTAAAAATATAGTGTCGGCGGCAGTCGGCTCTCAGTATATTGTCTATGTAAACGCTGACGGAAAGACGAGTTCTAAGGGTGTTAACGATAAGAATCAGGGTTCTGTTTCGCTTTGGGCAAATGTTATGTCAGTATCTTGCGGAAACAGCCATACACTGGGACTTAACTATGACGGAACAATATATGCCGTTGGTGACGATGCTGACGGAAAGCTGAAACTGAGCGGTGTGAGCGGTATAGGCGCTGAGAACATACCTATTGCCGAATAGGCGGCTTGACATCAGAACATTCGTCTGATAAAATATGAAACACAAACAGGAGGCAATTTAATGGATATTTTTGTGGAACAATTAGTAAAGAAAAAACGTGACAGCAAGGATTATTTAATCATTTTGGCAGGTATCATCGGAGCTCTATTAGTTATATATGTTTTAGGGGCGCTGATGTTTTCTATACCGCTTATGGGATTTATAATTTTTATAGTTGCGTGCGGTCTAATTTATCTTTTATACATGCTGATAACATCAGTAAATTTAGAGTATGAGTATTGTTTTACCAACGGCTCGTTTGATGTGGACGCTATAGTCAATGTCAGAAAGAGAAAGCGTTTGACAGAGTTTAATGCCAGAGAGGTTGAGATAATGGCGAAGCGTTCTCATCCTGATTTTGAGAGATATATGAATAACCAGTCTTATCAGAAGGTATACGCCTGCGTTGATAAAAACAGCAGTGAATTGTATTTTGCAGTGTATAATGAAAACGGAAGCGGAAAGATGCTGTTATTTAACCCTAACGAGAAAATCCGTGATGGTTTTAAAAAGTTTAATCCGCAGAAGGTTGTACTGGACTAAAAATTATGCTTGTCAAAGGTGCGGAATAATATGATTGGAATAGATATTATAGAAATCTCACGGTTTCGTGAAATGAAAAATCTTGAAATGTTTATAAGGCGGGTGTTTACCCAAAACGAGGCGGACTATTTTGTCTCAAAAGGGTCTGCGGCTAAAGGTTTTTATGAATCTATAGCCGGCCACTTTGCGGCTAAGGAGGCTTTTTCAAAGGCTCTGGGAAGCGGCGTCAGGGGATTTTCGCTGTCAGATATTGAGGTATGCCACGACGAGCTTGGAAAGCCGTTTATTAAATTCGGAGGAATGAAGGTTAATGCTGCATTAAGCATCTCGCATTCAAATAAGACAGCGGTTGCTGTGGTATATATATCTGAGGATATCCCGGGAATGGGGATTCCGTTTTATACCGGACTGGAATATTATAAAAGCCTTATTCCGGTTCGTAATGAAGACTCTAACAAGGGCGACTGCGGCAAGTTGTTTATTATTGCAGGAAGCCGCGGTATGACAGGAGCCGCATATTTGTCCTGCATGGGAGCGCTTAGAAGCGGAAGCGGTTTGGTTACTTTGGGAGTTCCCGAATCACAGCAGCAGATTATGGCCGTTAAGCTCACTGAGGCAATGACGGTTCCTTTGCCGGAGGTTGAGGAGAGCGGCACAATAAGTCTCGACGCTCTGGGCGAAATCAAGCGAAGACTTAATAAAAGTGACGTTTGTGTTTTTGGTCCCGGGCTTTCGGATAATGATGATATTCCTAAACTTATAGATTCGCTTCTGAGCGGAAGCACAGACTTTGTTATTGACGCGGACGGTTTGAACTGTATTTCGCGAGATATGGATATTTTGCGAAAGCATAAAAACAGAAAATCGTGCCAGGTCGTGATAACGCCGCATCCTGGAGAAATGGCGCGGCTGTGCGGTTTGAGCATTGAGGCGGTTCAGAATGACAGAGTTGGAACCGCTCGTGATTTTGCTGAGGAGTTCGGCGTAACTGTAGTTCTGAAAGGAAAGGACACTGTTATTGCCAACAGTGACGGCGGTGTACATATTAACAACTCAGGCAATGCCGGAATGGCGACCGGGGGTACCGGAGATGTGCTGTCGGGAGTTATCGGCTCGTTAATGGGTCAAGGGCTTAACGGTTACGACGCGGCTGTTCTCGGCGTGTTTCTCCATGGAGCGGCCGGGGATTTGGCAAGACGTGACAAGGGCGAGCACGGGCTTATAGCAACTGATTTGGTTGAAATGTTACCGGAGGCTTTTAGGCTGGTGAACACGGCAGTTTAATTTGAAAGATGTTTTTTGAAGGAGAAAATTATGGTTACTGAAAAGCGCGCGTGGGCTGAGATAGACCTTGACGCAATTGAAAATAATATAAAAGAGATACGCAGACATGTCGGTGATAAGCCTAAAATTATGGGAGTTGTCAAAGCCGACGGATACGGACACGGCTATCTTGAGGTTGCAAAAACGCTTCTCGAAAATGGCGCTGATTCGCTGGGAGTGGCTTTTTTGGATGAAGCTATTCAGCTTCGGCTGTGCGGTATTGATACTCCGATTTTGATTTTGGGAAATACTCCGTCTAAATATGCCGAGGAGTTAATAGAAAACGATATAATGCCGAATTGTTATACCAAAGAGCTGGCAGTCGCGATGTCAAACGCCGGAGCCAAGCTGAATAAGGCCGGCAAAATACATATTAAAATTGACACCGGTATGGGGCGTGTTGGATTCAGATACACAGAGGATGAAAAAATAAATAAGCAGACGGTTGATGAAATTATAGAGATTTCAAAACTGCCGTATTTGGAAATAGACGGTTTGTTTACCCACTTTGCCATAGCAGATGACGATGACGACGAGTATACAATGCTGCAGTATAACCGGTTTAACACCTTGTGCAGCAGGATAAGGGAAGCCGGGGTAAAAGTTCCTTTGTGCCACTGCTGTAACAGCGCGGCGCTGATGAGGTTTCCGGAATTTCACATGGATATGGTCAGACCGGGTATAATACTTTATGGGCTTATGCCGAGTGATTTTGTATCAAAAGATATTTTAAACTTAAAACCGGCTATGTCGCTGAAGGCTCAGATAACCAATATTAAGACAGTTGAAAAGGGAACGTCTGTAAGCTACGGCAGAAAATTTAAAACAAAAAATAATGAAACAAAAATCGCTACGGTGCCTATTGGATATGCAGACGGTTACTCAAGAATCCTTTCAGATAAGACAGAAATGATAGTAAAAGGCAAAAAATGCAAGCAGGTCGGAAATATTTGTATGGACCAATGTATGATTGACGTCACAGATGTTAATAATATAAATATCGGTGATGAGGTCATATTGTTCGGAAAAAGCTCAGAGGGCGCAGAAATACCCATTGAGGATATAGCGAGCATTATGGGGACAATAAATTATGAAATCCTTTGTGTCATTGGTAAGAGAATTCCGAGGGTATATATGAGGGGCGGCAAGGTCGCAGACGTTCATAATTACCTTTTGGACAGTCCTTTCAAAGATTGACCTGTACATAAAACAACCGTTCATTACCGCAAGTTGTCCGGTTGCAGCACAGAACAAAAACAGGTCTCTCAGCATAAAATATTACCAAAGACATAAACGGGAATTTAACTTGCGGAGTGTGAATTGATTTGGTAGTAAAAAGAGGAGATATATATTATGCTGATTTAAGCCCTGTTGTAGGTTCAGAGCAGGGAGGAGTACGGCCTGTTTTGATTATTCAAAACGATGTCGGAAACAAGTATAGTCCAACCGTTATTGCAACGGCTATAACGTCGCAGCTTAATAAAGCTAAAATGCCCACGCATATAGAACTGGACGCAGGCGGCTACGGGCTGTCAAAGGACTCGGTTGTTTTGGCTGAGCAGATTAGGACTATAGATAAAAAACGTCTTAAAGAGAAAATTGGTCATCTTGACGATGGACTGATGAACCGTGTTAACCATGCCATAAGCATCAGCTTTGGTTTGGAGGATTAATAAAAAATGAACGGCGGTTATATACACATATGAAAAGGAGGCGTGAAAATGAAAAATAAGTGGTTAAAGATGATTATTGCAGTTGCGGCGATTCTCTCAGTTTTGGGCGCAACGCTGGTATTGGCTGAGCCGGGGGACACAGACGACCCTGTGGTTACAAAGAGCTATATAGTTGATGTGGTGGTGCCGCAGCTTAAAGCATACGTTGAGCAGAAGATGTCAGGCGGGACTTCGGATTCATATTCTGAGAAGTTTTCTGTTGTAAATGTGGATGCAGGACAAACGGTTATATTTGACGCCGGGGCAGAATTTATTCTGAGAAAAGGAAGCGGTGTGGTAATCGGGACAGAGAAGGGCGGAATAGCCGACACGACTTATGGTTATGACTTGCCGGACGGAACAGAGCTGCCGTCGAATCATATGCTGATTGTTCCGGTGAACGACGGCAGAGGTTTCACAGCCAGTAATGATGTTATAGTAATGATAAAAGGCGGCTACTCATACAGATAATCGGGATAATATTTTAATATATTTTAAAATGACGCTTATAGCAGCTAAAACTGCTATAGCGTCATTTTTTGTTATAAATGTTATTATATAGGTTTGACTTAATCGTCTTCCCTTTTAGGGAAGACGATCTCGCCCGGGCTCGGCGGGCGAAACAGGGCCTGGCGCATCAAAGTAAGCAATTATAGAATAATTAAGTGTGTTTTTGGTGAAACGATATTTATAATTATTATATATAACCGCGGCTGCGCACCTCACGAGGAGGACAAAGTCCTCCCTACCGAGGCTTGCTAAACCTACCTAATTAGTGAATGTTTTATTAATAATAAATATGTTATTGTAAAAATAAGAGAGTAATAAACAATCAATTACTTTATAACCATTCTATTGAAACGTTTAACGCCTTTGGTAGGAGTAAGAACTCAATATTAAGTGAGTTTTGCCTGGAATAGTTAAATTAAATTGAATATTTATAAAAAATTTTTATTACTTTATCTGCTTTAGATATAAATTATCTAGTTTGTTCTGACTTATATCACAACATATTATATAATACGGTAAGGATGAAAAAAGACATCTTATAAATTATTGTAATATTAGGTCATAAAAGGGGCATAACGAATGATGAATAATAAATTTTTAAATAACAAATTCTCTAAAAGAGAAAAAAGAATACGTAAAACTTATGAAATTGAAGATGATTTATATAACTTTTTGGAAGAAGCTTCTTTAACTTATGATGCTTCTGTTTCTGATATTTTAAATTTTTGTATAGCGGAATTAATTAGAACAAATGATTTAAAAATTTATACTTCCTCTAATATGAAAAATCCATCACATAATTTTAATATAGCAGTCAGTAATGTAAAAGGTCTCGCAAAACTAAGCGAAACTACCCCATTTACTATAAAGTCATTAGTAAACATGTCTGTTAAAAATATTTTATAGATAAATATTAAATTTCTTAGTTGTGTAGATATTCAGAAATATTTCTATTATTAATTAATATACTCTCTTATCGATGTAAATTGTCAAGATTTAAAAATTGCTTAACCGGAATTGTTTAAATTAATTTTAACAAGTTTTTTGTACTTATATTTAGATAAACTGATAAATTTTCAGAAAGTTATATAGAAGTCAAACAGCTGCGATTTTATTATGGAAAACGACGGACTCAATATCTTAATAACCACGCGAAAAGAATAAATCCCATCGCTAAAATCCGTTTAGTTAATATGATAGTGCGTTGACTTTTTATGACCGGTGTGATAAAGTTATTGTGTGAATTTAATCATAATTTGTAAAATTGTTATATCGGTGATTATATGAAAAATAAATTCTGTTTTGGCGTATTAATAATAGTGTTTATTTCGCTTTGTATGTCCTTCTCCGCTTATGCGGTAAAAACCGACTATGTTATGATAGTCGTAAACGATGACAGGCTTGCCGCGCCTGCCGAAATACTCGGCGGCGTTACTTATATTCCTGTCCGTGAGCTGGCGGAAAGCGTGGGGGCGGAAATCTTTTGGGACGAAACTGTGTTCGGTGCAACCCTCAGTAAGGGGGATATAATAATAACAATCCTTCCGGGAGCCTCAACTCCTGTTTACGTGAACGGAACAGCGGTCAAAGACGCTGTAAACTGCTATATAAACGATGAAAAATTAATGCTGCCGCTAAGATTCTTTGCCGAGAGTTTCGGTTTCAAGGTGGAATACTTTGACGCTTATAAAATTGTTCGTGTTACCGACGGCAGTCAAACTTCAAGCGCGGCAAAAATCTTATTGAATTTTGGGGAGACTGCGTTGGAAGAGAGAACGCAGTTTAATAACAGACCGGCTGTTAATCCGCTGAAGTCCGGCGGTGTTTGGATTGACGGACGATACCGCATGGCGTATAATGATGTTGAAAGTTTTCCGGGACTGCATGTTGTAGGCAACGTTGGTTTTGAGGATATAAGTATTTCCGAGAAAAATGCAAAAGAATATGCGGAAATAATAAATCACATAGCCGAAAAGGTTCCGCTCGCTGACACATATTCGCTGCTTGTGCCGTCTATGAGCGAGTTTTATGCACCGAAAGAAATTTATAGGAGCCAAATTGAGGGGCTGTCTATGGTTTATGACAGCCTGAAAAGCTGGGTCACACCTATAGACGCTGTTACAGCTTTATATGAGCATGGCGGAGAAAAGCTGTATTTTATGACGGATAACCATTGGACGCAAAGAGGGGCGTACTACGCCTATAAGTCGTTTTTGGAATGCAAGAATGAAACGGCTGACGATATTAATAGTTTTCAGAATATGAAGTTTGATTATTTTATTGGATATTGGCAGAAGTATTTGACAGAGTTAGATGATGAAAAGGGAAAGCTGGCGAAAATTTCAGGCAACTTTGAAACGCTGGAGCGTTTTATGCCTAAAGTAAACGCCGAGGGGACTGTGTATCGTGACGGATATATGCGTGATTATCTGATGAGCGTGGCGCCGGTAGACCAGAATATAAACTCTTATTCTGCATTTATTGGCGGAGACAATCCGGTCACCGTATTTAAAACGAATGTTGATAACGGCAGAAAAATTTGTATTATTAAGGACTCGTACGGCAACGCGTTTTCTGCCTGGGCGCTTAATAACTACAGCGTTGTTTATATAATCGACCCGCGGCATGTTAACGGCTTATATGGTTTCGGCGGAGGAGAGTTTAAAATAGACGAGTTTTACCGCCATACGGAGTTTGATGATTTGGTAATCATAAATTATCCGGCTTCTGTAGAAAGTCAGGGGTTCAGGTATGCGCTCAGCGTGCTTTAGCGGCGGTATTTTGGAGATGTATACAAATGGATTTATATAAAATTTTGAGCGAATGCAGGCTGTGTCCGAGGGAGTGCGGTGTGGATAGGCTCAGCGGCGAAACAGGGGTTTGCGGCGCGGGAGCCAAAGCCAGAATCGCCAGGGCTGATTTGCATTTTTGGGAGGAGCCGTGTATATCGGGTGAAAACGGTTCCGGTGCGGTATTCTTTTCAAACTGCACGTTAAGATGTGTGTATTGTCAGAATTATGATGTAAGCTCAAAAGGAAAAGGGTTTGAAAAGACGGATGAAGAACTTGCCGATTGTTTTTTGGAGCTTCAGGATAAGGGAGCAAACAATATCAATTTGGTCACTCCGACCCATTATATTCCCCAACTGGTTTCCGCTTTGGACAATGCGAAAAAACGCGGTCTGAATCTGCCTGTTGTATATAACTGCGGCGGTTATGAGAAAGCTGAAACACTGAAACTTCTTGATGGGTATGTAGACGTCTATCTGCCTGATATGAAATATTATTCAGACAAATACGCCAAACGTTATTCCGGCGCAAAAGATTATTTTAAAACGGCTTCCGAAGCTGTTTCAGAGATGTACAGGCAGGTGGGCAAGTGGGAATTTGACAACAGCGGTCTTATAAAAAAAGGGGTCATAATACGTCATATGTTATTGCCCGGTCTGATTTTTGAGGCTAAAAAAATAGTTGACTATTTGTTTGAAAAATATGAGGACAAAATTTGGCTAAGCCTGATGAGCCAGTATACCATTATGCCCGGAGTGAGAGGTATGGATGAGCTTAACAGGAACTTGCCGAAAGGATATTATGAAACTTTGGTAGATTACTGCGCGTCCCTGGGAATGGAAAATGTCTATGTTCAGGAAGAAGGCTCGTCCGATTTGTGTTATATACCTGAATTTTACGGAAGTTATCAGTCTTTATCAGAAGAAGGGGAGTAAAATGATAAGAGGAAGCGAAGATACTGCTGAAAGATACAAGCAGGATATTTTTAAGTATGCTAAACAAAAATACGGTGCGGAGCCTGACTATCCGTGGGTTAAATCACCTGAAAGCGCTGTTTTAAGGCATAAGGACAATGCGAAATGGTTCGCTTTGTTAATGACAGTGGCGAAAACCAGTTTAGGGCTGAATAACTCTGAAATTGTGAATATTATAAACTTAAAATGCGACCCTGTTTTAATAGGTTCTTTAATTAAAGAAAAAGGTTATTTTCCGGCTTATCATATGAATAAAGAACATTGGATTACGGTTTTGCTGGACGGTTCTGTTTCAATAGATGAGCTGTATAATTTAATAGATTTAAGTTATGACTTGAGTAAATAAAATATTTGATATATAATGTTAATCATAGAGTGTAACACTGAAAAAATTTTTAGAGGTGAAAGATGTGAAAAAGTATAGTAATGAGGAATACAAAGCGTTATTGACAGAGATTGAAAACATTGATTTTGCCGAGGTCAAGCTTGAAAATGAGTGTGAGGAGAGGGTTTGCAGCGACCTTAACCTTTGGGACGGCAGAAATACTAAATTTGGTTATGCCGATGTTTCGTGGTCAAGTTCAGACCCGGATTCTGTATCCACATCGGGCGAGGTAATTTGCCTGCCCGAGGAGAAGAAAGTGACTATAACGGCTCATTTTTCGTATCAGGATTATCCTGAAATAAACATTGACAAGAGTTTTGTGCTTAACGTTCTGAAAGGCAGCGGAAAAAGGCAGGAGAAAAACTCAAATATAATCGACAGAAGGGGAAGACGGGTCATTTTTGTTATTGGCGACTCCACTGCAAGCATATATCCACACAGCGGAGAAAACAACAGGTTTCCCCAAACCGGCTGGGCTCAGTATTTTGATAAGTATTTTATAAGCGATAAAGCCGTGGTTGCGGATATAGCCATGAGCGGCAGGAGCGCAAAGAGTTACACAGAAGAAGATAATTTTAAGGTCTTTAAGGATAATATCAGCGAGGGCGATTTTCTGATATTACAGTTCGGTCATAATGATTCTAAAATACAGGATCCGTCAAGATATGCTCCGGCATTTGGTAAAATTGATGAAAAAGGCTCATATAAAAATTATATGAGCGTATATATAAATATTGCGAGAGATGCCGGAGCAATTCCGATATTGGCAACCTCGGTGAGCAGACGTAAGCTTTCAGACGAGAGCCTTGAAGAATACGTCAATGCCGCTAAAGAACTGGGAAAAGAGCTGAATATTCCGGTGCTGGATGTCTATAAGAGGACAAACGACTGGATAAACGAGGTCGGTCTTGAGGAAGCAAAGAGCTTATACAAAATTATAAAGCCTCATGATGAGAGGTTTATGTATAACCCTGAGTTCTTAAATTCACAGTTCTACGAAAACGGCGATGATGATGATACTCACCTGAATATCTTCGGAGCGGACAAAATAGCCTTTTGGGTTACTGAGGAAATCAAAAAGAACGTTCCGGAACTGGCTATTTTGCTAAAATAATAAAATCATATCAATACGATATAAAATAATTCCTTAAAGGAATTTGTGACAATTTTCTTTTGTATTCTATATACATATTTGTTAATTTTAAGATTGACAATTCAAAAAAATGGGAATATACTATCTTCAAGTAAAGAGTTTGAATTCGAACAGTTTTGTTTGTTTTCAAACAAGCTGTTGCTTTATAAAATTTGACTTTTTTAGTGATGACTTTTGAATTGTTAATATATGAGAGATAATTTGAAAAGTAATTTAAGATAAAAAAGAAATTAATATCAGCATGCAAAGAGGCATCTGGTGTATTTCTTTTTTATTTTACCCTTTGAGTTTGAGAAATTTTTAACAAGGCGGTGACAGACTGTGAATGATATTGCAGCGGAACTTTATACAAAGCTGAATGAAACAACCATTGCTTTTACAATTCCGATTTTCGGAGGGATTCCGGTGCCGGAATCCGTGGTTATAACCTGGGGGATAATGGCTGTTCTTGTCTTGTTTTCTATCATATTTGTCCGAAACCTGAAACTTGCGCCAAGCGGAGTGCAGGTATATTTGGAAACGTTTATCGGCTGGATAAATAACTTCTTTACCGGGATTTTAGGCGAGGGAGGAAAGATGTATATCCCTTATTTGGGAACTGTCTTGTTATATATCGGATGTTCTAATATAGTTGGTCTTTTTGGGCTTACGCCGCCGACAAAGGATTTAAATGTTACTGCGGGGCTTGCCATAATGAGTATTGTTTTGGTGGAGGCTGCCGGGATAAAGGCGAAAGGCGCCGGAGGCTGGATAAAGGGTTTTGCCCAGCCGATGGCTTTTATGACGCCGCTTAATGTTTTGGAAATCGTAATTAAACCGCTTTCACTTTGTATGCGGCTTTTTGGAAACGTTTTGGGCTCATTTGTTATTATGGAGCTTATAAAAATGGTTGTTCCTGTTTTTGTTCCGCTTGCATTCAGTTTTTATTTTGATATATTTGACGGATTATTGCAGGCATATGTTTTTGTGTTCCTGACATCGCTTTATATTCAGGAAGTAACCGAAACGGAATAGTCTTAAATTAGAAAATTGATTAAACTACATATAAATTTATCAGAAATTTTAAAGGAGATGTATATTTATGGGAGCATTAATAGCAATCGGTGCAGGTATAGCGGCACTCACAGGTATAGGAGCAGGTATTGGTATAGGAATAGCAACTTCAAAGGCGACAGAAGCTATTGCAAGACAGCCTGAAGCCAAAGGCGACATCAATAAGGCTCTGCTTTTGGGATGTGCTCTTGCGGAAGCAACCGCTATTTATGGATTCGTTATCGCAATCATGATAATCCTGTTCTTGAAATAGGAGAGGTATTTTTATTATTTGGATGACGGAGGTCGGTTTGAATGCTTAACTTAAATTGGAATATAATCTGGACCTTTGTAAATCTTATCATATTGTATATTTTACTTAGAAAGTTTCTTTTTGGTCCGATAACTGCAATGATGGAGAAGCGCGAGGGCGAGATAAAATCGTCTCTAGACAACGCTTCTGCGGCGAAACAGGAAGCCGCCGCTTTAAAAGCGGCTTACACCGATAAGCTTAAAACTGCTGAGGCGGCTGCCGGAGATATAATAAAGTCCGCCAAAGAGGAAGCCAAAGCAAAACGTGATGAGATAATAAGCAAAGCCAAGGAAGACGCCGGAAATATTGTTTTAAACGCTAACAAACAGATTGAGCTGGAAAAAGAACGCTCAATATCTGAAGCTAAGTCTGAGATAGCCTCGCTCGTTATGGACGCGGCGCTGAAGGCGGCGAAGAACGGTGATGTTTCTGAGAGCGCTGTTGACAGCTTTATCCTTGAGGTAGGTGAAGCAAAATGAGCAGAGCAAAGATAATAACCAAAGAGGCTTTGAATTATGCTGAGGCGCTTTATCAAATCAGCAGTGACATAAAAAATGTCATGGAGTTCACCGCACTGCTTGCTGTGGATGAGCTCAGACAAGCATTGGTTAATCCAACAATAAGCTTAAAAGAGAAATATGCGGTTATAGACAGAATTTTTGACGGCGGCTTTGGAAAGTTTATGAAGACAGTATGTAAAAATGGTGATTACAGTGTTTTGCCTTTGATAGAGGAGAGTTATAAGCAGGTTTGGAACAGACACAATTCAGTGCTTGAAGCTTCTCTTGAATATGCAGAGCCGGTTAGTGAAAAATCGGTATCCGGTATTAAGGAAATGCTGGTTAAAAAATATGGCGTAAAGTCTGTTGAGTTAAGCTTGGTTGAAAATAGAGATTTAATAGGCGGTTTCAGACTTTATGTAAATGATAAGGTATATGATAAAAGTGTTTTGGGAGCTTTAGACAGAATGCGCAGAACACTTTTGCGGAGGTGATAGATTTGAGCAGTATTAACACAAGTGATGTTATTTCAGTGCTGAAAGAAGAAATATCTGATTTTGATGTAAAAATGACAGCTGTTGACGAGGGCAGTATTATCAGCATGGGCGACGGCATTGTGACAGTGTATGGCTTAAGCAACGCTATGTACGGCGAGCTGGTTATATTTGAGACCGGAGTAAAAGGCATGGTTCAGGGGCTGGAAGAACAGACGGTCAGCTGTGTGCTTTTGGGAAGCGACCATGGACTTCATGAGGGCTCAAAGGTCAGATGTTCAGGAAGACGCGCCGGAGTGCCTGTAGGAAATAATTTAATCGGCAGGGTTGTTGACGCTATAGGAAACCCGATAGACGGACAGGGTGAGATAAAGCAAGACGATTTCTATCCAATTGAAAGCCCGGCGCCTGGAGTTATTGAAAGACAGCCTGTAACGGTTCCGCTGGAAACCGGAATACTTGCGATAGACAGCATGTTTCCTATCGGCAGGGGTCAGCGTGAGCTTATAATCGGGGACAGACAGACTGGAAAAACCTCAATAGCGACTGATACAATAATTAATCAAAAAGGCAAAGACGTTATATGTATCTATGTGGCTGTTGGACAGAAAGCTTCTACGGTTGCAAAACTTGTCAGCGACTTCAAGAATATGGGAGCAATGGATTATACTATAGTTGTTTCAGCGTCCGCCAGCGATATGGCGCCGCTTCAATATATAGCCCCGTATTCGGGAACCGCTATGGCCGAATATTTTATGCACAACGGAAAAGACGTATTGATTGTATATGATGATTTGTCTAAGCATGCGGTTGCATACAGGGCAATGTCTCTGCTATTGGAGAGACCGCCGGGCAGAGAAGCGTATCCGGGCGATGTGTTCTATCTGCATTCTCGTCTGCTTGAGCGTTCCAGCCGTCTTGACGAGGCTCACGGCGGCGGTTCTATCACTGCATTGCCTATTATAGAAACCCAGGCAGGAGATGTTTCGGCGTATATACCTACGAATGTTATTTCTATAACAGACGGTCAGATTTTTCTGGAAAACGAGCTGTTTTTTGCAGGTATAAGACCGGCTGTAAACGTGGGGCTTTCAGTGTCTCGTGTAGGCGGAGCAGCGCAAACCAAAGCGATGAAAAAAGTTGCCGGAAATCTGCGTATTGATTTGGCGCAGTATCGTGAAATGGAAGTGTTCAGTCAGTTTAGTTCGGATTTGGACCCGGCAACCAAAGAGCTGCTTGACACCGGAGACAGAATAATGGAACTTTTAAAACAGCCTTTGCTGAATCCGCTGCCTCTATATGCTCAGGTGCTTTTGCTCACTGTGAGCAAAAATAGAATGCTGCTTGATATACCGATAAATGAAATAGTAAACTTTAAGTCAGACTTTATAGATTTTGTTGAGCGGAAAGCTCCTGGAATAATAAAAACAATAAGCGAAACTAAGGCGCTGAGTGATGAAGACGAAGAAAAAATCATAGAGCTGTGCAAGGAATTCAAGACCGGAAGATATGTATCAGCATTGGCTGATGACCCGGGAGAAGAAGCGGAAGTTGTGTTAAACGAAAACAATATTAAGGAAGACTGAAAGCGGGTGAGATAATGGCTAATATGCGTGAAATACGTTCGAGAATAAAAAGTGTTAATGATATAATGAAGATAACCAACGCAATGTATCTTATATCTTCATCAAAGATGAAGCACGCTAAGCAGAGACTTGACGATACAGAACCATATTTTTATACTTTGCAGAATACTATTGCTCATATTTTGAAGCATACCCCGCATACAAGCAATTTATATTTTCACCGCCGCGATGAGATACCAAATGAAAAACGTAAAAAAGGTTATATCGTGATAACAGGAGATAAGGGGTTGGCAGGAGCCTATAATCATAACGTGCTTAAACTTACCGAGCAGGAGATTGCTAAGGGCGGAGAAATTAAGCTCTTTATAATAGGTCAGGTCGGCAGAATGTATTTTGCAAGAAAGGGCATACCGTATGAAGCGTATTTTCAATACACTGCTCAGAATCCCAGTATGTACAGGGCGAGAGAAATTTCTGAGTTGATACTGAGTAAGTTTCTGTCAGAGGAGCTGGACGATGTTTATGTAGTGTATACAGATATGATATCGTCTATGAAAGAGGAAGCAAAACTGCTTCAAATACTGCCGTTCAGGCGTGAGAGATTTGAAAATCTGCACAGCGGCAAACATCGTGAGATTCACCATACTGCCACATTTGACCCGTCTCCTGAAATAGTTATGGAAAACCTTGTCCCGAATTATGCCAAGGGATTAATATATGGAACAATGGTGGAAGCGTTTGCGAGCGAGCAGCATGCCAGAATGATGGCAATGGATTCCGCGACAAAGAGCGCTAAGGATATGATTCAGGAACTTAACCTTGCGTATAACAGGGCAAGACAGGCCGCAATAACTCAGGAAATAACAGAGATTGTCAGCGGCGCGAAAAGCCAGCATAAAAAATGAGCGCGGTATAACTCTATGACAGTATGAGATGGGAAATAGGAGGTAAGAGCAGTTATGAATATAGGAAAAATTGTTTCGGTAGCCGGACCGGTAGTTGACGTGGCTTTTGAGAGCACCGATCAGCTCCCAAATATCAGGGATGCACTGACAGTTCAGAATAATGATAAAACCTGTGTTATGGAAGTGGCTCAGGACAGGGGCAATAATGTGGTTAGATGCATTATGCTTGCCGCCAGTGAAGGCCTTAAAAAAGGTATGGAGGTTGTGTCTGAGGGCAAACCTATTACAGTTCCTGTTGGAGAACAGACGCTGGGACGTATGTTTAACGTTTTAGGTGAGACCATAGACGGCGGAGAGCCGGTTCAGGGGGAAGAGCAGTGGAGTGTTCACCGCGCGGCTCCGAGTTTTGAAAACCAAAGCCCGGTTGTTGAGATATTGGAGACTGGAATTAAAGTTATTGACTTGCTTGCTCCATATGCAAAAGGCGGAAAGATTGGACTGTTCGGAGGAGCAGGAGTTGGAAAAACAGTTCTTATTCAGGAATTGATACATAATATAGCGACAGAGCAGGGCGGATACTCAATATTTACCGGGGTTGGAGAGCGTTCACGTGAAGGAAACGACCTTTGGCATGAGATGAAGGAATCGGGAGTAATCGATAAAACCGCTTTGGTATTCGGACAGATGAACGAACCGCCCGGTTCGCGTATGAGAGTTGCCCAAACCGGTCTTACTATAGCCGAATATTTCAGGGATGTTAAAAAGCAGAATGTTTTGTTGTTTATTGATAATATTTTCAGATTTGTTCAGGCAGGTTCGGAGGTTTCAGCATTGCTGGGACGTATGCCGAGCGCCGTTGGTTATCAGCCTACGCTTGCCAATGAACTGGGCGAACTTCAGGAAAGGATAACATCAACAAAGGACGGTTCAATAACTTCAGTCCAGGCTGTTTATGTTCCTGCTGATGACTTGACAGATCCGGCTCCGGCTAATACATTTGCGCATTTGGACGCAACAACAGTGCTTTCAAGAAAAATTGTTGAGCAGGGTATTTATCCGGCTGTCGACCCTCTTGAGTCCACATCCAGAATTTTGGAACCTTCTATAGTTGGCGAAGAGCATTATATGGTTGCGAGAAAGACCCAGGAGATTCTTCAAAAATATAAAGAACTTCAGGATATTATAGCTATACTGGGTATGGAAGAACTGGATGAAAATGATAAAGTCACGGTATTTAGGGCAAGGAAGATACAAAAGTTCTTGTCACAGCCGTTTTCGGTAGCGGAAGTGTTCTCAGGATTTAAAGGCAAATATGTGCCTTTGAGCGAGACAATCAAAGGCTTTAAGGCGATTATAAACGGCGAGATGGACGACTATCCTGAAAACGCCTTTATGATGGCAGGGACAATTGATGATGTAAAGAATTTTAAAGGTTAATTAAGATTATAACTTTTTTTAACTTGTGAGGAGGATTCACATGTCTGATGAAAAAACTTTTAAACTTGATATTCTTGCCAGCGACCGTTCGTTTTACAGCGGTCCATGCGAGATGCTGATATTTCCTGCTCTTGACGGCCTCCAAGGAGTCCTGCCACATCATGAGGCAACCGTAACCTGCACCAGCGAAGGCGAGCTTAAATATAAGGTTGACGGAAAGTGGTATTATGCCGCTGTAAGCAAAGGGATAGTAGAAATCATGCCGACGTATGTAACCTTGCTCGCGGATACCGTAGAAAGACCCGAAGAAATTGACATAAAACGTGCCAAGGAAGCAAAAGAACGCGCTGAAGAGAGAATGAGACAGAAACAGAGTATTCGGGAATATTATCAAACTCAGGCGGCGCTTAACCGCGCGCTGTCAAGGTTAAAGGTTTCAAGACAGCATATGAAATAGATTTAAAAGCATACCAATTTTGGTATGCTTGTTTTATTTACACTTTTAGTTTGGGTATAATCTTTCCGTTTTTTAGGGGAATGATAATTATAAGTGAAAGAAAAAAGTTTTTGATTTATGCAGAAAGTATTTCGAGTTAAAATTTAGTATTTATTTTTAGGTTATACCCGTGTTTGATATTTATAGATGAATTGAAATTCACAGACTTATTGCTATTCTAACAAAAATTATTATTTGGAGGTTATGTTATGGCATGGTATTTTATTGTAGATACATATATTAACGAAGAAAAAGGACGTGGGGAGTATGATGAATATATTAATGCTGTAAAACCGATTGTTGAAAGCTATGGCGGAAAATATTTAGTTCGGACTGAAAATCTTCAAACTCTTTCCGGTGAGAGAAATCCACAGCGCGTTATAGTAGTGCGTTTTGAAGATAAGAGTAATTTGGAAGCTTGTTTTGCTTCCGATGAGTATAACATGATAGTATCCAAGCGCAAAAATAATGTGGACAGCCGCGCTGTAATAGCGGAAGGTATTTAAGAAAATGGGTTTGTAATTATAAAATATTATTTTTATTTTAGTTTATATAATAATTATGGAGCAGCAAAAATGCTGCTCCATAAATTTGCTTTTAATATGCTTCACAAAGCGGATTCATATTTTCAAGAGAATCCCAAAGATAAACTTTAACTGTGTCTCCGGCAACTGTTCCAACTTCAATTTCGTTGCTTGATCCTACAGCTGCGTATTTTACATCAGTTAATACATCATTTGTATATCCCGCCGCAACTACGACAGCATTCTCCGGGAAATCTTCTCCTCTGCTGATAGAAACAACTCCGGTATCTTTTGAATATCCTGTTATTTCTGTTACAGGCTGAGGCTGAGGAGCGTTGTCATTCATAATTACCAAAGAATAAAGGTCCGGGAGCCATCCGTTCTCGTTATAGAATGTAATATCTCCGGTGTAGTCCTGATTGACTGTTAGAGAAATTTCTTTCATGTTATGGGTCTTGGTTCCAATAGTTGCAAAAGCGTATGAAGGCTTTGAGGCGTCAACTGTAACCATACCCGGTGCCGCGTCAGGCAGGTCAACGATTACAGGCAAATCTTCACCTCCGAAGTAATAGATTGAATACTTGCCGGCCGGGAGTGAAATGTCTGCAATAGTTGGTTTGACATCATAATCTCCGCTTTTACCAATATAGTTGACGAAAGTTTGAGTGAATTTTTCTCTCAGCAACGTTTCATCAGTTTTATCTGCAAATATTGCTTTTACTTTAGCGTCGATTCCATCAACAAATTTTGCTCTTTCAGTGTTAGAATTAACTCTTGCAGGCTTTGAACCTAAATCATTTTTTGTTATATTGAAATATTTTGTTCCGGTTGGGTGGTTAGAGGAGGTTCCTGAAAATACTCCTACTTGTGCTGGGTCTGTCTCTTCCGGTTCAGGCTCTTTTTCCATAAACACGTTAAGCTCGTTTACAGCCCAATATTTTGAAGAGTTAGCTTCAGTTATTACTATCTTAATATACTGAGCCTGCTGTTCGGGGAACTCGATTACGAGTTTTGTGTCCTGTTCCGGATTTCCGGTAACAATAGGGTCTCCAAAGTTTTTGCCGTCATTTGATACATATAGTGCGTATCCTTTAGGATGATCAGTAGTCTTGGTGTTATTGTCAATAACTATCTTGTTAAACTTTTCAGTTTTACCAAAATTAATAGTCATGTATTTGCCGACTTCCTGCCAGCTGCAGTGCCATTTTGTTTCTAAGTCTCCGTCCCATGCTGCAAATGTGCTGGAAGAATTGTTTGAAGCCGAGCCTTTCCATGCACTTCTGTCAAGTCTGCCGTCCGCTTGCAGGAATTTTATACTGTTAAGGTTTACAAACTTTGCGTCCTCGCCGCTTGCTCCGGCAGCATCAAAAACTATAATAACATCATGTTTTCCTTTAACTGTTTCATTCAATGTACATGAGGCTTCTTTCCAGGTCTGTTCGTTACCTGTGTTAGGTACCTCTATTGTTCCTATTATGTCGTTGCTGACCGCGTCCAGCTTAACCTGGAGAGTGAATCCTGAATCGACACTTGCAACTCTTGCTGAAATCATATTTGAACCCACATCTCCGAAATCAACATTTTCAAAAATGATATGTGAGTCATAGTTGAATTGATTTCTAACAAACCAATCCTGTCCCATTGGGGTTTCCACATCAACCTTAACTTTTCCTTCAGCACTGGTAGCTGAAATAGATTCATACGGATTTTTTACTTCGCCAGATGGTTTGTCATCCGGACCATGGTCAGGTTTTTCGGGAAGTGCCGGAACAGTATATCCTGCTTCGCCGCTTGTCTCGATAGTAATGCCTGTGCTGTCGAGAGTTCCGTTCCATTCAACGACAAGTTCCTTATCATATCCGGTTCCGGTTCTGGTGAAGTTAACAGGCTGACCGTTTATCTGAACGACTGGATTGGTTTCGCCGAAGTTGTCAGAAAGGTGAATGTTTTTGACAGCAATTGGATTATCCGATTTCACAGTCATATTCTGATTTTGATTTGCTTCGCCGCTTTCAACACAGCTGACTGTTCCGTATCCTTCAGGCATTACAAACATTCCGTCTGTCATTACGTTGTTCATTTCCGGAAGAAGTCTGGGCTGAACCCAAATATCCTTTGTGCGCTGGTCTCTGTAATATCCGACTACGTCATTATAATTTCTCCATAGTCCCGGCATGCTGATATATTGTTTATCGCCGGATATAGTTGTTGCAGCATAGTTCGGTGTGTTTACTGCCGGCAGAATATCAAGCGGATGATTGAATACCTTGTTTCTGTCTGTATACTGTCTGTTGTATGAATCACGCTGCATTGCTTCAAAAATGTTTTCTCTTCTTGTTTGCAGAAGCAGTCCGCCATAGTGCATAAGAGTGTACGGCGTCCATTCGTTGTAGGTACCTTTTAAAGTTCCCATACCCCAATAGTATGGATGATAGAAACTGTCGAGTTCTGAAAGTGCATAGTCTGTTTGTTCATCTGTCCAGATTTGACCTAATTTTAGGTGAAGTGAGAGCCATTGTCCTGTTAAGAATGATTCGCTGACACGTTTGTCTTCCGGGAAGTTGTTTGAAAGATAACGTTTTGCAAAAGAATCAGTAACGGTATTATATGCTGTAGTATATTTCGCAGCTTCTTCAGTTTCACCCATCTCATCAGCCAAACGTGCCATTATTTTATAAGCCACCGCTGAAACACTTGCATTATACGGGTTTGGATTTCCGCCTGCGTCATACGAGTTTTCAGAATTGTCAAATGTATACGGATATGTTTTATTTCCGTAGAGTTCAACCTGTTTTAAAATTCTGTCTCCGGCTTTTTTCAGATAGGGCCAGAAGTAATCCAGCATAGTGGTTCCTTCCGGAATTGGGTCTTTTCCTAAGATTATGCCGTCTGTTGATGGATTGCCTGCAACCTGCATTGTTTCATAAACTGAAATAATAAGACCGCAGTTAAGGTCTACCCATTTATCAACGTTTCTATAGTCGGGATGCTCAGTATAATCCCAGTCAACAAGCTCGGCGCGGTCAGCTTTGTTTTCTACCGCTGTGTTGAAATCATGATGAATCTGTCCGTCGTTTCTTTGGGTTCTTGCCCAATATTCCAGTTCACGCCATGCAAAGAATGGTATAAACTGAGCAATAACCTGCCTTGCCTGCCACATTTGATCCATTGTTCCGAAACAGGTCCATTGTCCTTCGGAATATGCAACTCTGCCATCTTTTTTATACATCGAGTTGTTTGATATGTTTACAAGAGTGTTTTGAATTTGATTTCTAAACCAATCAGGTAGATTGGAGTCTCTCATTTTGGTCACAAGAGTTTCAGCATTGTTTTTTAAAGTGTCAAACTTCTCTAAACCCCTTGCTGCTATATCTCCCGGATTATTGTAAAGATTCAGATAATAATGCCAGTCAGGTTCTGAATCGTCATACCATGCGAGAACAAATCTGATTACGGTGCTCTGTTTAGCGTCAAGATTTACTTTAACAGCAACCTTATTGGTCTTTCCGCTGATAGAATTGTCAAGCACGCCGGTGGTGTTAAAATCAGAATTGTTTCCAACTGATACTATTGCTCCGTTTTGTTCAGAGTTTCCATATATAGCCCATTTTTTGCCGTTAAAACCTTTTCCGTCAACAAGGGCTGGTATGTCGTTTGTAGTGAGCTGGAATGCGCATGAAGCGTCAACGCTTGTATCACCAAGGTTCTCGAGCGTCATTTCATAGAACGCATACGGCATACTCATATTGTCATAGTCTACATTGTCCAAAGGTGAAAACGCCTTTAAATTAACTTGAACATCATTTGTTGAACCCATATTTGCGAAGTGCATAGGCCATATTGCGTCATCTTCTGAACGGCCGTTGCTTGAAGCTGATTTCATTGTATCAACCGTTTTTATTGAGCCGTTTCTGTTTGTGTAAAGCTGAAATTTAGCGTCTTTTAATGCGGTGTAATCGTTTGCGTCAGCCGGCGCCTTTGTCAGTGCGGCAAAAGAACCGAGCCTTGCGTTAAATTTTACTCCGCCGGTTCCGAATCCTCCGAGCGGAGTTCCCGTTGTTCCATCGACTTGTTGTGTATCGGAAGCCGCGTTTACTTCTATCGGCACAGCAAAAGTGCTGCATACAAGAGAAACTATAACAAATACCCCCATAAGCCGTTTAAACAATCCTTTCATAACTGTTCATCTCCTTAATTTATTTAACTATCAGCTTAATTATATCAGACAGACAGTAATAATCTATTTATTTATAGACTGAAACTGCCCAAAAATTGAACTGAGTAGTTGAAACTTTATTACAAATGTGATATACTCTATAATATAGAGGTGAAAAGTCATGAATCAATTCTATGAAGTTAGAAAAAGTGAATTTTCTGTGAAAAATAACCTATATGAAGTGGCATACAGCCCTCATATACACATGGATATAGAAATATTGCACATGAGAAAAGGTTCTCAGCATTTGAGGATTGACGGAAAATCTTATTTGCTTAAGCAGGGGGAGACAGCCGTAATATTCCCAAATATTGTACATGAGTATTATAAGGAAAATATTTCAGTTTCCGGTGTTGATGAGATGCTGATAATATGTTCCAAAAAGTTTTACGGCAGATTTTTCCCTGATATGACCGACAGCTTTCCATTAAATCCGATTATAGCAAAGGAAGAATTATCTCCGGACGCTAAATATGCGTTTGAGAGTATTTCTAGCAGCCTGTCAAAAAATCTTCAGATTGCCTGGACGGTAATAATTCTGAGCAGAATTTTAGAATCGGTAAATCTATCGCAGGAAATACATGCACCGATTGAAGATATAAGCTTTAAAATTATGAAGTATATTGAGGAGCATTTTACTGAGCCTATAAGCTTGGAATCCATAGCAAACGAATTATGTGTGGCTGAGACCTATGTGTCGAGAGTGTTTTCAAAGAAGATAAAGATGAATTTCAGAAAATATTTAGGAATTGTCCGGGCAGAATATGCAGCAAATCTTCTGCGTATGACAGATGATAAAATCATTACGGTGGCGGAGAACTCAGGATTTCAAAGTGTAAGTACATTCAACAGGGTATTTCATGATATCTATGGCATGTCACCGAGAGATTTTAGGGATAATATAACCAAATATACCAGAGCCAACTAAGCTGTTTTAGGTTTTAACAGCTTTATTGTGAAGTTATAACATTGTACTTGTTATTACAGCAAAAATATAAACGTGTTTTATAGTGTATTGGAAGTATTAGAAAGTCAGTAGAAAATTAATATTGTTTTTTTAGATAATTTTAGCAGGTATGAAATATTAATTAGATAACGTTATATGACAGCTCATATAACGAGGAGTGCCAGCACATCTTACTGTTGTTCTTTAAAAACACCCTTAATTTTTCTACCTGTTTTGATGTAAGCTTTCCGGTTTAGTTTTATAAACTTTTAAAACAGTTAGATTAGGTATTGTAAAAGAGTACTATATTGTATAAAGACGTTATAAAAAACATCACGGGTGGATTCGCATAATCCACCCGTCTGTTATATTCTCAAAACTTGTGTTTATTCCAATTCAAAGGCTCCTGTATACAGCTGATAATATCTGCCCTTTTTCTCAATTAAATCCTGATGATTTCCTCTTTCGATTATCTCACCGTTTTCAAGCACCATTATCGCGTCTGCATTTCTTACTGTTGAAAGCCTGTGGGCTATTACGAATACCGTTCTGCCTTTCATCAGGGCGTCCATACCTTTCTCAATATGAGATTCTGTTCTGGTATCTATGGAGCTGGTTGCCTCGTCGAGTATCAGTACCGGAGGGTCTGCAACGGCTGCTCTGGCAATCGCAAGAAGCTGTCTCTGTCCCTGGCTGAGATTATCACCGTCGGCGGTCAGCATGGTGTTGTATCCATCAGGAAGATGCGTAATAAACCAGTGTGCATTTGCTATTTTTGCGGCTTTTATAACATCTTCATCGCTCGCTTCGAGGTTACCGTATCTTATATTGTCCATTACGGTGCCTGTAAACAGATGTGTATCCTGAAGAACAATTCCAAGCGCCCGGCGCAGGTCATCTTTATTAATTTTGTTTATATTAATCTTATCAAATCTAATTTTTCCGTCAGGAACGTCATAAAATCGGTTAATAAGATTTGTGATAGTAGTCTTTCCTGCTCCGGTAGAGCCTACGAACGCAATTTTTTGTCCCGGTTTAGCATAAAGAGAAATATCGTTTAGAACGGTCTTTTTGCCGTCGTAGCTGAATGTTACGTTTTCAAATTCGACTGCTCCGCAAACTTCTGTGTATGAAATCTGACCGTTTGAGTGAACCTGTTTCCAAGCCCATCTGCCGGTTCTGTGGTTAACTTCGGTTATATTTCCATTGTCGTCAATTTCGGCTCTGACAACTGTTGTTTTTCCGTTGTCAACCTCAACGTTTTCATCAAGAAGTTCAAAAATTCTTTCCGCTCCAGCCATAGCGTTAAGTATGGAGTTGATTTGCTGGGATACTTGTGTGATAGGCTGTGAGAATGAGCGGGTATATTGCAGAAAGGCTGCTAGTGAACCAATACTGAGCGCCAAAAATCCGGCGTCGCTGTTTCCGCTTATTATAGTCAAATATGCGCCTATCATAGCTGTGAGCGCGTAGTGAATATATGAGAGGTTTCCCATTATAGGCATTAGTATGTTGGCAAAGGTGTTAGCGTTGGAGGCGGCGTGTTCAAGTGAACCGTTTAAGCCTGCAAATTTTTGTTTTGATTTGTCCTCATAACAGAATACCTTTACAACTTTTTGCCCTTCAATCATTTCTTCAACATATCCGTTTACTGCTCCGAGCGATATTTGCTGTCTTTTAAAGAAGTGGGCTGAACGCTTGCCGATAAATTTTATAACTATCAGCATAATAACCAGCATACCAACAACCAGCAGAGTAAGCATAGGACTTAGAATAATCATCATAATAAAGACGGATATGACTGTTAAAAGAGACGATATCAGCTGGGGCACGCTTTGAGACATCATCATCCTGAGAGAGTCGGTATCGTTTGTATAGCGGCTCATTACATCTCCGTGCGAGTGTGTGTCAAAATATTTGATAGGAAGCCTTTGCATATGTTCAAACATTTGGTTTCTTACCTTATACAGCACACCGCACGACACGCTTACCATAATCCTGTTATAAACCCATGAGGAAAGCGCTCCGATAACATAAATAACCAGCATGAATACTATCACTTGTATGAAACCTGATAAGTCTGGGTTCTGACTTCCAATAAACGGAACTATATAGTCGTTGATTACCGGTTTCAGAAGATATGTGCCCAAAACGTTGGCTCCGCTGGAAACTATAACCGCCAGCACAACTATAAATAGCATGAACTTGTATTCTTTAAAATAGCTAAACAGACGTTTGGCTGTCTTTTTAGTGTTTTTAGGCTTTCTTATTACGCCTTGTTTTCCTTTTCCCATCGGCGGCATATTATTCAGCTCCTTTCTTCTGAGATTCATATACTTCACGGTAGATTTCATTGTTTTCAAGAAGCTCGCTGTGAGTTCCAACGGCGTTTATGCGGCCGTTATCCATTACCACTATTTTATCGGCGTCTTCAATAGAACTGATACGCTGGGCTATAATTATAGTAGTGGTATCCTTGAGCTTGGTTCTGAAAGTTTCACGTATCTGAGCGTCTGTAGCGGTATCTACCGCACTGGTGCTGTCATCCAAAATAATAATTTTCGGTTTTTTAAGCAGAGCTCTCGCTATACAAAGTCTCTGTTTTTGTCCGCCCGAAACATTAACGCCGCCTTGACCCAAATTGGTTTCATAGCCGTCAGGGAGAGACATTATGAAGTCATCTGCACAAGCATCTATACAGGCTTGCTTTATTACTTCATCAGACGCATGTTCGTCGCCCCAGCGTAAGTTTTCAATAATGGTTCCGCTGAACAGAACATTTTTTTGCAGAACCATAGCAACCTCTTCACGCAGATGGTCCAGTTTATATTCGCGGACGTCGTGCCCTCCGACTATTACCCTGCCTTGGATTACGTCATAAAGACGTGGGATAAGCTGTACCAGTGATGTTTTGGAAGAACCGGTTCCGCCTATAATACCAACCGTCTCACCGGATTTTATATCCAAGTTTATGTGACGAACGGCGCAGTTCATAATATCATTGTGGTAACTGAACGCAACGTCTTCAAATTTAATTGATCCGTCTTCTAGCAGAATTTTATCATTAGCCTTTTCGTCAGTAATATCAATTTTTTCGTCTATTATTTCAACAATTCTATCGCCGCTGGCTTTTGAGTTTACAAGCATAATAAAAGCCATAGAAATCATCATAAGCGACATAAGTATTTGGGTTACGTATGAAATAAAACTAATAAGCTGACCGGTCTGCATATCGCCGACCATTATCATGTTTCCGCCGAACCACAGTATAGCTACTATACAGCAGTAAACAACAAGCTGCATTATCGGCATATTCACAACGATAAGTTTTTCAGCGGCTTTTTGGGTGTCTCTTACTTCACGCGTTGTTGTTTCAAACTTTCCGTCTTCATATTCTCCGCGGACAAAAGCCTTTACAACACGTATTCCGGATAAGTTTTCCTGAACAACTCGGTTTAATTGGTCCATCTTTTTGAGCATTATTCTGAACTTCGGCATAGCGAATTTAGAGACAATAACAACCATTATTCCGATTATAGGGATAGCGACTAAAAAGATAGACGCTAGTCTTGCGTTTATGGAGATAGACATTATAAGCGCCATTACAAACATAACAGGGGCTCTGACGCACATTCGAAGTATCATCATAGTAGAGTTTTGTATGTTTGTAACATCAGTAGTCATTCTTGTAACCAATGATGAGGTGCTGAACTTATCTATGTTTCCGAAAGAAAAGTCCTGAATTTTATAAAATAATGCTTTTCTTATATTCGCCGCAAATCCTGCTGAAGCGACAGAAGCGGTTCTGGCGGCTCCGGCTCCGAACGCGAGTGAAAGCATTGCCATAAGCACCATTAATAATCCCATTTTAACAACATAGCCTATATCGGAATTTTGAATTCCGACATCAACCAAAGTTGCCATAAGCATAGGAATTGTGGTTTCCATAGTTACTTCTCCAATAATCAGAAATGGAGTTATTATAGAAAATTTTCTATCCTTTTTGGACATCTGTTTTACCAGGGTCTTTATCATTTATCATTGTCCTCCTTGTCATAAAAATCTATACAGTCGTTGAACTTTTCGCAGTGGTGGTGTCTTGGTTTAAGTCGAAGGAGTTCCTCAGGGTCAATATTGTTTTGACTCTCACCAGTTATATTTATTGTCATTCTGTCAATAACATTACAAAAAGTATTCAGGTCATCATCTGAAATTCCCGAATACACTTTTTCATCAAATGAGTCAAATATTTTTCTGCATTTTGCAACTGTTTCTTTTCCTAATTCAGTCACATAAAGGTTCTTTTTCCTGAGGTTATTTTCATCTTCCTTTTTTTCTAAATATCCGGCTTTTTGCATACGTTTGGTAGAAACAGCGATGCTGGCAGGAGAAACGCACAAAAATTCAGCGAGTTCGTTTTGGCTGCATCCGTCGTTTTTGATTATGTATTCAAGCACCGGGAGCTGACGGATATGCAGTTTGTTGTCCTCAAACAGACTAAAAAGGGTGCTTCTTTTTAAAATCTGAAATTTGTCGATACGCCCATTAACTTCACGGTAATCAATCATAAATTTCACCTCCTGACTTTAGCTTGATTTGGCTTTCAGCCACATACTTTAGTATAATAAGCTTGTTTAAACCGCTTAATAGTTAAGCGTTTAACTATTATAGAATATAACAATTATAAAGTCAATAGTTTTTTTATATAATAAGGAAGAGGAATAAGAGAAAAAGTTTGTTAGTAATATTTAGCACCTTTTAATGTGAGTTACATGTAATAATTTAAAGGATATTACTGCTTGATTTTTGAAGTTTTTAAGTATATAAGAATAAAATCTGTAATTTCGAACGAAGACTAAGATTGTGACCAAGCCTATACGTTAACTTTTTTAAAAACTGTTATATTATTTAATAAGACCATTTATGTACTTTGTATATGACCCCATATAATATATATTATTATTACATAATGAGGTGTTTGAATCATTTATTATTACACTAAAAAAGCGGTTTTTTCAGTGAACTTCGGTAGGGCGGCATAGCCGCCTCGTTAGGTGAACTGCCATCTGAACACGCAGTGTTCAATATATAAAAAAACTATCTATATACTATGTATATGACCCCATATAAAAAAATTTATTATTACATAATAAGGTGTTTGAACCATTTCTTTTTCTGGCAAGAAAAAGAAACGCTTCACCTGTGACCACACCTGCAAGGTGTGTGTAATACAAGGTTACTTGTTTTGAATAACCTACAATGTCAATAATATGAATACTCAAATAAAAGAAAAAGTGCTTGCTCGCTTAGGTCGCCTGCGGTTCCAAGGGGCGCTCGCCCCCGCTAATTTCTTTTGCGCTCCACGCACAAAAGAAAAAGCCTTGTTACTTTCCCGTTGACTTTGTGTGCTGCCGTGAATAAAGATACTCCGAGTTCTTTATTTATTTACTTATCAAAAAAGCTGGAGTTCAGTTTAATTTAACACACAAAAAAACAGAGGTTTCAGTGAACTTCGGTAGGGCGGCATAGCCGCCTCGTTAGGTGAGCTACCATCTGAACACGCAGTGTTCAATATACAATTTACTTA